>NVRR01000050.1 GCA_002732675.1 Sneathiella sp.
GACGTCGCTGGGCGAGCCGCTCCGTAAGAAAGCGGGCCCCTGGCTTAAAAAACTGGAAGGGGGCTTTGCCGAGAACGCGCTGAGCTATCTTCTATTCCTGCGCCTTGTCCCGGCCTTTCCATTCTGGTTGGTAAATATTGCCCCCGCCTTTCTCGGCGTGCGGCTTGGGACCTATATCGTCGGGACCTTTATTGGCATCATTCCCGGCACCTTCGTATTCGCTTTTCTGGGGGGCGGGCTGGACAGCATTATTGTCGAGCAACAGAATAAGTATAATGCCTGTGTTGCTGCCGGGACCGCCAATTGTGTGTTGGATTTCCAAATCTCCTCTTTGATCACGACGGAAATCATTCTTTCTTTCGTCGCGCTCGGCGTTGTCTCCCTGTTGCCGATAGCCCTCAAGAAGCTCCGTAAAACCAAGAAGATATAATTTTAGGAATGCACGCCATGGTGAAACAATTAACGGCTGATATTTGTATTATTGGCGGTGGCTCTGGCGGCTTGTCGGTCGCCGCTGGTGCTGCTCAAATGGGCGCGAAAACTATTCTTGTCGAAGGCGGAAAAATGGGCGGGGACTGCCTGAATTATAGCTGCATTCCTTCCAAGGCGCTGATTGCGGCGGCAAAAAAGGCGGCGGCGCTGTATGGCGCAGAGAAATTTGGGGTCAGCGGTCCGGCACCGGATGTGGATTTCCCCGCGGTCATGGATCATGTGGCAGGGGTTATTGCCGGGATTGCCCCGCATGATTCAGTGGAGCGTTTCGAAAGTCTCGGTGTAGAGGTGCTGCTGGGATATGCAAAATTTACAGGCCCGGGCGAGATCGAAGTTGGGGATAACCGGGTTAAGGCTCGGCGTTTTGTTGTTGCAACCGGTTCAACAGCAACAGCGCCGCCCATTCCCGGACTGGAAGAGGCCGGATATCTGACTAATGAGACAATTTTTGAGAACCGGGTGAAGCCGGATCATCTGATTATCATCGGCGGCGGACCCATTGGGTTGGAAATGGCACAGGCGCATGTGCGTCTCGGCGCAAAAGTTACCGTTCTCGAAGCGTTTTCGGCGTTTGGGCGCGATGACCCGGATTTAAGCGCCATTGTTCTCTCCCATCTTCGCGAGGAGGGGATCGATATCCGCGAAGGCGTGAAAATATCCAATGTCTCGAAGACAGCAGACGGATTGTACAAAATCAATCTCGGCGATGACGAGACAGTGGAAACACTGACGAGCTCCCATTTATTGGTCGCGGCCGGTCGGAAGGCGAATGTGGAAGGGCTTAACCTGGAAGCCGCCAATATCAGTTATTCTCCGCGCGGGATCGATGTCGATGATCGTCTGCGTTCGTCCAACAAGAAGGTATTCGCCATTGGAGATGTCGCTGGCGGATATCAATTTACCCATGTTGCGGGCTACCATGCGGGGATAGTGATTCGAAATGCTTTGTTCCGCCTGCCGGCGAAAGTCGATTATGCCGCTGTTCCCTGGGTCACCTTTACAGACCCCGAGCTTGCCAATGTTGGCCTCAGCGAGGCTGCGGCGCGGGAGCAATATGGCGACAAGATCAAGGTCCTGGAATTCTCCTTCGCCGACATCGATCGCGCACGCGCGGAACGGCAAACCACCGGTCTGATCAAGGCGATAACGACAGACAAGGGCAAGATCCTCGGGGCGGGCATTGCCGGACCCCATGCTGGAGAACTGATCCATCCGTGGGGTGTTGCGATCACGGGTAAGCTCAAAATAGGCACCATGGCCAGCTATATCGCGCCGTATCCGACCTTGGGTGAGGTCAGCAAGCGGGCAGCAGGCAGCTATTATACGCCAAGCCTGTTCAGCGCTAGAACCCGTAAAGTTGTTAAGTTTTTGAGTTTATTTGGCTAAATGCACATTGATAACGATTTCGTTATCTCAGTTGATTCGGATTCTGATCAAAAAAAAGCCATGTTTAAATGGCTTAGTCACTCAACATTTGTTGAATAATAATGATAATTCAGGAGACGTCGATGTTTAAAGAAGTTCTTACCGCTGCTGCACTCGCAACTCTTACCGCGACAGCCATTGTCCCCGCAGCTGTTGCTGCTTGCGCACCAAAGAAGGCCTGCAATGCCTGTGCGGCGAAGAAAGCCTGCAACCCTTGCGCTGCCAAGAAAGCATGTGGTGCCTGCAATCCTTGTAAAGCAGCTAGCAAATGTGCGCCTTGCAATCCCTGCAAAGCCAAGAAAAAAGACTAGAGATATATAACGAGGTCATTTCAACTTGATCTCATTTCATATCAAAGGGTCGGCATCATTAAGTTGATGCCGGCCTGTTTTTTTGTTTAAGTCTGCCGCATGACAGTTTTTAAATTAATAATGAGCGGTTTTCGAAGTCTGTCGGCACGGCTTCTTCTCCTGACCCTGATTTTCGTAATGCTGGCTGAAATTCTGATTTTCGTGCCATCTGTCGCGTTTTTTCGCCTCAACTACCTTGCCAAGAAGACTGAATTTGCACATCTGGCGACATTGTCCCTTTTGGCATCGCCGGATAACATGGTGTCGGAGGAGCTAAAGGAGGAACTCTTGTTTCGGGTTGGCGCGCGCAGCGTTGTTCTTCATGGCGCCAATTCCCGGCTGCTGATTTTGAGCGAGAACATGCCAGCCAGCGTCGACGCCGAATATAATTTGGCCAACAGTAGCCCCTTGGCCCTGATCGAAGATGCCTTCATGAGTATGATGGTCGGGTCTGATCGTATTATCCGTATTGTCTCTCCCATCGCTAATGAGCCGAATTCAAAACTGGAAGTGGTGATTGACGAGGCGCCGTTGCTGGACGCTATTTATGAATACGCCTGGAATATCTTCTGGCTGTCGTTGATCATCTCGCTGCTTACAGCAATCTTGGTATATCTGACGTTGCATTGGTTGATGGTGCGGCCAATGCGCCGCCTGAGCGAAAGCATGATTGCCTTTCGCCGCGCGCCGGAGGATGTCACGCGGTCAGTTGTGCCTTCAACCCGGCAGGACGAAATTGGCGTGGCGGAGCGGGAGCTGGAAGTTATGCAAAGCCGCTTAAGGGCGGCCTTAAAACAGAAGCAGCACTTGGCAGCCCTCGGCACGGCCGTGACGAAAATCAGTCATGACCTTCGCAACATTCTGTCCACCTCTCAAATTATCAGCGACAGTCTGGCCCAGATCGAGGATCCAAAGGTTCAAAAAGTTGTTCCGCGGCTGATAACCAGTATTGACCGGGCCATCGAGCTTTGCTCGCAAACCTTGAAATACGGGAAGGCGGAGGAGCGGGAGCCGAAGCGTGAGCGGTTTTTGTTCGAACCGCTGGTAAATGAAGTTAGGGCATCCGTTGTGCTTTCGGAGAATAGCGACATCATCTGGAAAAATAAAATTCCGCCAGGGCTGATGTTAAACGGTGATCGCGATCATTTTTATCGTATTTTGCTTAATCTCTGCCGAAATTCCGTCCAGGCTATGGACGAAAAAGGTGTACTTGAGATCGAGGCTATTCGCGGCAATAGCCGCATGCTGATCCGGGTCTGTGATACGGGCCCCGGATTACCCGTGAAGGCCAGAGAACATTTATTCGAGCCCTTTGCAGGCTCGGCACGGTCGGAGGGGACGGGGCTCGGGCTTTCCATCGCCCATGAGCTTATCACAGCTCATGGCGGGGAGATTACTCTGGAAAGGTCTGATGCCGCAGGTACCGTATTTCGCATTAAACTGCCTGATTAACTCTATTTAAACCGTCTTTATCTATGATTTCAGATCAAATGAATTACGGTGCCGTTGGCGCGGTATCTGAAGGTGATGTGATCGAACATGATAAAGTCTTTTTACATTGGATTTATGCTGTCCTGCACGCTTATGCTGTCAGGCTGTACATCCGATATTGCCAAATCCATTGACGAGCAATTATCTGAATACGCAGGGATGCCGTGCTCGTCGCAAAATCTTGCGGCGGGAGGTGCCTATTGTAACCGGCCGAGAACAGAAATGATGCAAGCGCAAATGTACTGCTACAAAACCCTGGGCAGCACCACCTGCTATCGCGATAAAAACCCGTATGATACAGAGAAATCGGAACGGGTCCGTCCGGTAATGGAACTCGAATCCCATGGTGCCGATATTATGACGGCCGAGGAATACGAACTCCGCCAGATAATGGCAAGCCAGGCCGCCGTGGACACGCAGAAAACCGACAACTGATTTCTGGCCGGTCACAAATTAATCGCCCGTTTTTACTTTCCCGCCTTTATTTGCCATAAAATGCTGTTACCTTGAGGGATATCAACTCACGGGAGAACAGATAAATCATGGTATGGAATCCTGAGCAATATAACCTGTTTACGGATCATCGATTGCGCCCGGCAACGGATTTGCTGCATCAGGTGCCGCTAAATTCACCTTCTGTTATTTACGACCTTGGATGTGGAACCGGAACTGTCGCGTCGATTATATCGGAGCATTGGAATGCGGCGGTTGTGACGGGGATCGATAGCTCACCGGAAATGCTGGCGAAAGCCAAGGCTGCCCACCCGTCAATTGAATGGAAATTAGGCGATATTGCTGATTTTAGCCCGACAAGTAAGGGCAATCTGATTTTCAGTAACGCGGCGCTGCATTGGCTGGATCATCATGAGACGCTTTTTCCGCATTTGTTAGGCCAGTTGCGACCGGGAGGTGTTCTTGCGGTGCAGATGCCCAATAATTTTAACGCCCCGTCGCATCAGAATATTTATGAACTTGCCCAGTCTCCAAAGTGGATCGACAAGCTCGGCTCGGTTGTTCGGCCGGCACCGGTGCATAATATCAACTGGTATTTCGATATGCTGGCACCGCTCGCCAAACGGGTTAATATTTGGGAAACCACCTATTTCCAGGTACTGGAGGGCAAAAATGCCGTGCTGGAATGGACACGGGGAACAGCCCTCCGGCCCTTTCTTCAGGCGCTGGAGGCGGAGGATATCGCAAGCTTTGAAGCCGAATATGGAGACCGACTTCTGGAGGCTTATCCCCGGCGGCGCGATGGATCCACGCTCTTTCCGTTTTCGCGCCTGTTTATCGTTGTCCAGCTCGACGACAACTAGGGTCAGCCCCTAAGTCCGGCTACTGATCGACTACTGATCCAGCACAACGCCTTCGCGTCGTATGTCCGCGCCGCCTTGCAAGCCGTCCTTGGTCACTAGAATGCCGTGCAGACCGCTGTTGAGGGTGCGGCTTTTGACTTTGTAGCCAAGGCGTTCCAGCGTCGGCGTCAAGGCCTCTAGCGCCGTGCCCTGCTCAAGGTCAAGGGTGCCGTTACGATTGATATGATGCGGCATATTAATAGCGGATTGCATATCCATTCCCCAATCGAGTACGCCGATTACCGTAGATGTCACATACCCGATAATGCGGCTGCCCCCGGGCGATCCGATGACCATATAGAGATTGCCGCCGTCATCGAGCACAATGGTTGGCGACATGGAACTGCGCGGACGTTTGCCCGGCTGGATACGGTTATTGACAGGACCGTCTTTCGACGTAGGCTTGAAGGAAAAATCAGTGAGCTGGTTATTGAGGATAAAACCATCCACCATCAGGCGGGAGCCGAAGACATTCTCAACCGATGTGGTCATCGACACCGCATTGCCGTCACTGTCGACAATACTGAAATGGCTGGTCGAGGGGAGCTCTACCGCGCTGTCAACGCCCAGAGCCCCTTGTTTCTCAACCGGATTTCCAGCTTCAAACGGTATCTTTGATAGGATCGGATCAATCTGTTTTGCGCGGGTTTGCAGATAGGTCTCTCCCAGCATGTTCGGGAGCGGGATATCGACAAAATCGGCATCCCCTAGATATTTGCCGCGATCAGCAAAGGCGAGGGCACTGGCCTGTGAAATATGGTGGATTGCTTCGGTACTGCCGGGCGCCGTGGCGGCCATATCCCAGTTTTCAAGTATTTTCAGGGTTTGTAACATGGTAATACCGCCAGATGTCGGTGGACCCATGCCGCAGACAACATAAATCCGATAATCGCCACAGACAGGTTCGCGCTTGACGGCGCGGTAGTTGGCCAAATCCGCCAGAGTCAACAGGCCAGGGTTTGCAGTATCCGATTGCACAGCTTTGACAATGTCATTGGCAATTTTTCCGGAATAAAAAGCAGCAGAGCCTTCTTTGGCGATGCGCGCCAAAGTATCGGCAAGTTCCGGGTTTCTCAGGATTGTGCCCACGGGTTTTGCGTTACCCGCAGCGGTATAGAAATAATCGGCCGCAGTGGTCTTGGTTTTAAGGTATTTATCGCGTTCCAGTAGGAAATGCAGTCGTTTCGAGATCGGGAAGCCGTCGCGGGCAAGTTTTATGGCCGGGGTAAACAACTCCTCCCAGGTCAGCTTGCCATGGTCCATATGGGCAAGTTCCAGCATGGCGACAACGCCCGGAGCGCCGACCGATCCACCGCCGACAACTGCTTCATAGAATTTCTTTTTGGTACCATCCTTTTTTAAAAAATGATCTTCCTGAACCGCCGCCGGAGCCATTTCGCGCCCGTCATAGGTTTCCAGCTCCCGCATCGCGCCGTCAAAATGCAGTAGAAACGCACCGCCGCCAATGCCTGATGACTGTGGCTCGACCAATGTCAGGATCATTTGCGTCGCAATCGCCGCGTCAACGGCGCTGCCGCCTTTGGCCAGCATATCGCGTCCCGCGGCAGCGGCATAAGGGTTGGCTGCCGCGATCATGAAGTTTCCGGCTCCCTCCGCTTGAGCAGGCGCTGCAACAAGCAATAGAGACAGGGTCATGGAGACCGCCGAGAAGGATCGTAAGTGGCAGAATATTGGCTTCAGCTTCATCGGATGTCTATTCCTCAGACATAATTGTTGCAGGTGCGAAGATAAGTTGACCGCTGCTCAACACGACGCTAACGTTCCTGCTCTGATCGTAGGGGTGAAAGAGAGCATGATTAAGGCGGGTCCGAAGAACCTTATCACAGATGTTGATGGCATTAAAATTGGCAATGCCGAAGATCAACAAGTCGTGACCGGCGTCACAGCTATTGTGCCTGTTGAAGGCACAGTCGGAGCCGTCGATGTGCGGGGGGGTGGCCCCGGTACCCGGGAAACCGATGCGCTGAACCCTGATTGTCTGGTTGAGCGGGTCGACGCTATTATCCTGAGCGGTGGATCTGTTTTCGGGCTGGATGCGGCCTCCGGTGCTGTCTCGACACTTGCGCGCCAGGGACAGGGATATAATCATAAGGGCATCATCGTGCCGATTGTTCCCTCGGCGGTACTTTTTGACTTGCTTAATGGCGGCGATAAAGACTGGGGGGACAAACCTCCATACTGGCAATTGGGCGCCGATGCGACCGCCAATATTGGGGTTGATTTTGCGCTTGGCAATGTTGGTGCCGGTTATGGAGCGACGGCGGGGCCCCTAAAGGGGGGGCTTGGCAGTGCCTCACTGGTCACGGACGACGGTGTGCAGGTCGGGGCGATTGTGGCGGCCAATCCGGTTGGCCGTGTGACTATTCCGGGCACCAGGAACTTTTGGGCCTGGGCGTTGGAACAGAACGGCGAATTCGGTGGTTTTGGCGCACCGGAACTCGAAAAAGATCTTTCGCTAGAGATGTCGACTGCGTCACAGCTGGCCGAAAATACCACCCTGGCCGTGGTTGCGACCAATGTAAAACTCACAAAATCAGAGGCCCAAAGGGTCGCAATTATGGCCCATGATGGCTTTGCTCGCGCAATTAGGCCTGTACATACCCCGTTTGACGGGGATAGTATTTTTTCATTATCGACCGGAAAAAAAGAAATGACCGAACCGAGAGCACTTGGTTTGGCAAAAGTTGGGTCTATGGCTGCAGATTGTGTCGCCCGTGCTATTGCCCGAGCCGTCTATAACGCCGCGAGTATCGGCGCAATACCTGGATTTCAGTCAGAGTAATTTGAAGATCTACACTTAGGGAGAATTGTCTATGAGAAAGCTATTAATCGCCGCTGCTGTCGCCAGCGCCATTTTGGCGCCAATGTCAGCCAGTGCGGCCAAAGACAGCGTAAATATCGCCATGCGGCTTGAACCACCGGGGCTAGATCCGCGCACAGGGGCCGCTGCCGCCATTTCATTGATCACGCTTTACAATATCTATGAAGGCCTGACCCGGATAGGTGAGGACGGTTCGGTCATCCCAAGTCTGGCAGAAAGCTGGACGATTAGTGACGACGGTAAAACCTATACTTTCAAGCTGGTGGAAGGCGCCAAGTTCCATGATGGCTCGGATTTTGATAGCTCCGATGTGAAATATACATTTGAGGGCAATGCCGCCAAAGATAGCAAGAACAAGCAAAAAAAGCGCTTTACCAATATGGAAAGCATCGATACGCCGGATTCCAATACGGTTGTGATCACCTTGAAGGAGCCTCGTCCGGCATTGTTGGAACAGCTTGGCGAAGCAACGGCAGTGATCGTTGATCCGTCTTCGGCCGCAAAAAATGCAACAAACCCCGTCGGTACTGGTCCTTATAAGTTCGATAGCTGGACCAAGGGCGCCAGCGTTAAACTGAGCGCCGCAGATACCTATCGTGAGATGGACACTGTAAAGATAAAGAAAGCTACCTTCCGTTTTATCAGTGACGGTACGGCGCGTTTTGCGGCATTGCTTTCCGGCGATGTAGATGTTTCAAATGTCCCCAACGAGTTGCTTTCCAGCGATAAACTTGAAGAGGGCTTCGCTGTTGTTGTTGGAAATACCAACGGTGAGACTATCCTGAGTACAAATAATGCCAATCCGGCACTGTCGAAACTGAAAGTCCGGCAGGCAATTGCTCATGCGATCAACCGCCAGGAGATTATTGACGGGGCCATGTTTGGATATGGGACGCCGATTGGCTCGCATTTCGCACCACATCATCCAGACTATGTTGATCATACCATGACCTACCCTTATGATCCTGCAAAATCCAAGGCATTGTTGGCGGAAGCTGGATATCCAGACGGGCTCGAGCTATCGCTGAAATTGCCGCCAGTCGATGATTATGCGCGCAAAGGCGGTCAGATCGTTGCTTCTCAGCTGGAAAAGGCGGGTTTCAAGATCAAGATCGAGAATGTCGATTGGCCGAAATGGCTGGACGAGGTCTATAAAAAGAAAAATTATGACCTTTCAATTGTTTCCCATGTGGAGCCAATGGATATCGGCATTTACGCTCGCGATGACTATTATTTCAACTACAAGAACAAAAAGTTCAATGATATTGTCGCTCATGCTGAGTCAGCTGGTTCCCCGGCAGAACGGACAAAGTATTTGCATCAAGCCCAGAAGATTCTAGCTGAAGATGCTGTGAATGGGTATCTGTTCCAGTTCCCTTGGGTTCTTGTTGTTCGCGACGGACTCAACGGCGTCTGGAAGGATATGCCATTATTCGCATTTGATGTCTCCCGGATGTCCTGGGATAACTAATCCCGTCCATCTTTGAAACTGTGAAACCCGCCGGTAGGAGAGCCGGCGGGTTTCTTTTTTGAAGAAAAGGTAATCTGAATAAACCTTTTCTTCGCGGGAAAAAGGCGCTTACGCGGCGACGGAATTGCCACTTGCCAAATATGTCTCAAGCTCGTCGGCACCGCCAATTTTGACCCCATCAATAAATATCTGAGGTGTTGTCAACGCGCCGGAGACTGCGCGCAAGGACAGACCGGTCGCATCTGTGCCGAGGACGATTTCCTCATACGCCATGTCAGCCTTCTCAAGTGCGGCTTTCGCGCGGGTGCAATGGCTACAGCCGGGTTTTGAAAAGACTGTAATCGCCCGCGGTTTCCGTGCTTGTGGATTGATATGCTCAAGCATGGTATCGGCATCAGAAACGTCAAACGGGTCGCCTTCAACATCTGGCTCAATGAACATTTTCTCAATTTTCCCGTCATTGACCAGCATCGAATAGCGCCAGGAGCGTAGACCGAAGCCGAGGTTATCCTTGTTCACCAACATGCCCATACCATCAGAAAACACACCGCTGCCATCAGGGATAAAGGTAATGTTTTTGGCATCCTGAACTTTCTTCCATTCGTTCATCACGAAGCTGTCATTGACCGACAGACAGATTACGTCATCAATACCGTTTTGCTTGAATGTAGCGGCCAATTCATTATATCGCGGCAAGTGGGAGGACGAACATGTCGGCGTAAATGCGCCGGGCAGGGCAAATAGAATTACTTTCTTGCCGGCAAAAATATCCTCCGTCGTGACATCTTTCCAGGCGTCGCCCTCACGGGTCTTAAAAGTGACGTTGGGGACGGACTGTCCTTCAATATTTTTCAGCATGCTGCGCTCCAATAAGTCAAAATGTTTCGTCGAAACAGCATATATGCGGCCAGCGCATTTATTGCAAGTAGTTTTTAGAATTATTATAAAATAGAATATTTTTGGTGATATTCAGGACTACTGACAGGGCTGACAGATTGCGTCTTTGCTACCGAGAACAGGATTGGGGCGTTGCTCCGACTATATAATTCTTGTCGGTATCAAGCTGTTCGTGCCATCAACGGGTGTAAATATGCACTTCGTTCGAGGCGATTTGCGCGTTTGATATGGATGACAGGCTGACGCGGGAGGCCGGTAATCCCATATTCGTCAGGGAGCGCAAAACTCGCTGCAAATTCTCTGCGGATTTCGCCTGATTGGCGGCGATATCGCCGGAGTCGCCCTGCAGCGGGGCTATGGTAACCACATCAAAGCTGGTTTCCGGGCGGGCCTGCATGGTCTGGCTGACCGCATTATACAAGGCCTCTTCATAGGGGACGTCGTCGCGATCAAAGCGGATAATCACAAGTGCCTGACGATTGTCGCCGAGGACATTCGTCGCGTCGACTGAAGAGCTGTCTTCCGATTTCAGATAGGCTTGGCTGCTTGCACTGCTATTCAGAAGCCCGCCGTTCTCAATCGCAACCGAAAGATCGGTAAGATTGGAGCGTTCCAAGCCCATATACGCGTTCTGACGTCCGATATCGCCGGTCAGCTGGCTGAGCAGGCGATTAACCAGAACCGACGTCTGGCTCGCCTCATCTTCGAGCACTGTGAGCTGGCGATGGTCCTCTTGGATGGCGCCGCTTAAGTCAAAGGCGGACTGGGTTGAACTGAGCAGAACGCCCGCCTCGCTGGCATCCTCCGCCATGCCATTGGCAAGGCCGGTCATCTCCACGACATCAACGGCTATTTTTTCCAAATCCGCCTGGGCCTCATTCCACTGGCTGATCAGGATGGGGTTGCCCTTGGTGGTTCCGATTTGCAGTCGGGTGTTGATGGCGGCGATAGTGCCATAATAGCGCTGCGAATTGGATGCTGTCGCGCTTTGCAGTCCTGCGAATCGTGCGCTATGTCCGTTAATGCGTTGCCGCAAAGCCGTCAGTTCTGTGCGCAATACTTCGATACGTTCACCAACGACAGTTCCCGTCGGCGCGGTGGTTGTGACGTCGCCAAGTTTATAGGGATTGAGTGTCATGACCGCCGGAGCGGCCGCATCGCTCGATGCTGCAATCGGAACGGAGGTATCCGTGCCGGTTTTTGCAGAGGGCGTATCCCCCGTGAGCGTCGGCAGGAGTGTGTCATCAACAAAGGAGCAACTGGCGACGAGCAAGGCGGCACTGACCGTAAGGGGGCGGATTAGCTTAAACACCATAATTGTTAAACACTCTTTAGTTCCGTACCCGCAAGTACCCGACCGCGAGCCCACGAAATTGCATTCAGGACGACTGTTTATGCAAACAGGGAATATCGGCCAGATACTAGCCAATGAACGTGAAGGCGACAAGGACCGATTTTACAACATCTTTTTCTGCTTTTTTTGTTTAATCGCTTGCAATGGCCTACCCTTTTGATTAATTTCCCGATCCTCAGGCGAACGGCACATGCCGCCTCGCTTGACCAACAGCCTTACGGTCTGTTTTGCGCACCGGTAGCTCAGCTGGATAGAGCACTAGACTACGAATCTAGGGGTCGGGAGTTCGAATCTTCCCCGGTGCGCCATTTTTTCTTTGCTTCCGTTAAAGTCGGCTAAAGCCTTGAAAGGTAAGGCCAGATTTGCCGTTCTAAACCCCTCATTTCGAACATAAGTGAGACGGTCGGCAAAGGCGAGTCTGAGGACGGTTCTCTTGTCTTGCAATCGCTCGGAAGCCCAGAGTTTGTGCGGGTTTGACAGGAAATCAAGCGCCGTTCTAAGTGTTGCCTCGAAACTCCTTGCCGGAAGGGCACAAGCCGCTGCTTTTTCTTCGAATTCGATCTTCTTTTCCTCCAGCTTGTTGATGCGACGCTCATAGGCTTTAATGACCGTTGAGGAGTCGGCCTCGACAAGCTGATCCAGAAGTTTCTCGATATCCCGATCAACCTTTATGGCATCTCGGCTTAAGTTCTGGCTGCGCGTTTTTTGTGTTGCCAGACGATGATTCCAGATATCTTCAAACATAACACAGGCCAGTTTGAATAACCCTTCTGTCGGTGTCAGTTTTTTAAGCAGCACTTCGAACTCTCCTTCTATTTTGCTGCGCTGGATAGATTTTCCATAGCTGTAGCATCCTTTCTTGGGGCAGAGATAGTACGGATAATGCGCATGACTGCCCTTCGACCAGCAAGCGGTAAGCGGTGTCTGGCAATCTCCGCACTGAACCGCGCCTCGTAGTGGAAAGTCGGCATTGAGGTCTTTGCGGGCTGGAGCCCTGGCATTTCCAGCAAGCCTGTCTTGTATCTTCGTAAAAGTCTCATAGCTGATAAGTGCTTCATGGTTCCCAGGACGGCGAGAGACATTCCATTTCGACGATTCCACATAGCCCGCATAAATAGACCGAGTGAGAATAAACTTGATCCTTTGATTGCGAACCGTATTACTCCGATCCTTAGGGAACTCAGGAAAGCTTTGCAGGAACCGCATTACTTCTGCCTGCGTTTCAAACCGGCCTGAGGCATAGCCTTCAAGCGCTTCTTGAATAATTGTTGCCACGGGCTCGTTCCGAACCAGTATTTTACCCCGGTCTTTGGTCGCCTTGTGTTTATACCCCACAGGCTTGGAGAACGGCCAATAGCCATTCATAACCCGTGCCCGCATGCGATTGACGGTCTGCTCGGCATTTTTCTCCGCTTGATGTTGCGCAGATCCGGCCAGTACGTTCTCGACGAACCGATTGTCGGCCCCTTCTCCAAACTCAATAGACGGTGATTGTAACTCACCTCCCGCCGCTGCAATTGTTCGTCTAAGTTCCCAATGTGCTTCTACATTTCTTGCAAGCCTAGAGATATCGTCGACAATGGCAATGCAACGATCCTTGCGGTGTTTGCGAAGATAGGCAAGCATGGCATTCATGCCGGGGCGGCTAACCACTCTTCCTGTCAGATCATCCGTAAAGACCTCAACCACCGAATATCCCTTGAATTTAGCAAACTCACGCGAGCGAGTCTCTTGGCTGGCAAGGCCATCCATTTTCGCCTGCTTCTTGCTGCTGACCCGGCAATAGATAACGGCGTGGCGCATTGCGCCGATTTCTGCTTCTGCTGAGGTCATAGGCCTGTTCCTTCTCTAAGCGGTTGATCTTCATCGTCAGAAGCTTCAGCAAATCGCTGTGCCAGTCTTTGATCCTTTGAGTGTACCCTATCCCGCATCGGAGAGTGGAGCTGAGAGGGGAGCTCGGAGTTCTGTCCACAACTATTTTCTGTGGACTCGACGGCAAAGCCAAGATCGACGAAACCGACGATGATGTGCCAAAGGGCTTCAATAAATTCCTGTTTTTGCACATCCGTCAGATCAGAACCCTCAAGATAGACCTCGTACCTCTCATAATCGATGCTGAGAGTTCGGGGAGGATCGGTCTCAATTGTTATTTGTTGAGCGGGACTGCCGCCGTCTATCTCCTTTTTCACCGATCTACACTCCTATGGTTTATCAGTATGGTGCCAAATATGTTCCTTCTTTTCGTCTAAATAGAACGAAAGAAGAACATAAACCATATTTTACGGTTGTTCAAGAGATGGACGATAGTATTCACCGTCCACCCCATCTGTGCAAATAGAACTACCTGTCCCGCGTCGCTTCGCGAGACCGTTCTAGCTCTTCAGCCGTTTTGCTGGCCTGCTCGCGATAGTCATCCCGCGCTTGCTCGACGTCTTTATTTGGGCTTTTATAGCTTTCCTGGCGGAGTGCCCGGCCTTGCTGATAGGCTTCTGCGGCAAGGCTCGAGACTTTCAGGAGATCGGTGCCAAGGAAGCTCCCACTTTCCCTATAGTCGCCGGTTTTCTCATCTTTATAGGTTCGAGTAAGGGTCGTTGGGAAGTAATCCCCTTTTTCACTGGTTTCCCGCCAAATGGTCGCCTTGATAGCGCCATCGCGGATTGTTGCTTCAGGCTTTTTGGTCATGTCATTTCCTTTCTGTTTTAGAGGGGCTTAGATCTGGTCCGTCGGATATGGCTGAGACTTCATGCGGTGCTTCATCTGATCGAGTTCGAACCGGGAATAATCATTGAACTGCCGCCAGATGGTTAAGCGCTCACGCCAGGATAGGCCCGGCAGGCTCTGCAGGCGTCGTGACGCTAGAGCCAGGTCTTGCATCAGGAACTCTGCTTCCACAATGCGATTGGGCGCTTTCTGTTGTGGTTTAGAGCCGCCGGTTTTACAAAGGGCTTCAAACTCATCGG
>NVRR01000051.1 GCA_002732675.1 Sneathiella sp.
TTTCGCTGTCTTTGAGGACGATTTGCAGGAATTCCTTACGCTCTTTGACGCCCATATCCTCATGGTCATGGACGATTTCCGTTGACGACAGGATGGAGGTGACCAGGGTCCGCAGCCGAAAGGAAGAATCGGTGAACAACAGATCCTGCGACAGGCGCTCGCTCAAAAGCTGCAAATTCGCCTGCGAGCTTTTGTAGGCGTCGTAGGTTTTTTTGAGTGCTGCGCAGAGTTCCGGGGCATCCGCCGCCATGGCCGCGATATCTTGCTCGCCTATATCTGTGTCCTTAAACAACGGATCTTTCAGCGTATCAGCAACTTCTGCAATCAGATGGCCTTCTTCTTGGGGAGAGAAAATAAGCGGGTCAACTTTGAGCAACTGGCTCACTCTCAGCAGCAGAGGGACAGTCATGCTGCGCCGATTATTCTCCAGGAGGTTGAGGTAGCTTGCAGAAATTCCCAGCTGACCCGCGAGCTGTACCTGGGTCAGCCCCTTCTCTTTTCTGAGCCGTTTCAGTCGGTTTCCAAGTAAAGGAGAGGTCGCCATAAGATGCCTGATATTTACAAAAATTTACAATATTACAAATTATATACACCTATATTTACATAAAAAATGCAGTCTTTTCAAGGTTTCGTTATGAAAAATAGCAAAATTGTGAAATTTTTACATCGCGAGGGTTTGCTTATCGATGGACGACCATTTTACAAGCTCTCGAATAAGGGTAGGAAACCCATACTAACGGGAGAAATAGAATGAATGATATCAAAAAACCCGGCGTTTCACGTCGCGGCCTTTTGAAAGCAGGCGCTATCACTGGGCTGGTTGCCTCAACCCCTAGCTTCTTTATCAAAGATGCCTGGGCGGCGGATTTTCGCAATAATCCAAAAAATACCGGGGAGCTTAAACTTGGCTTTAACGTACCGCAGTCCGGTCCGTATGCAGACGAAGGCGCCGACGAACTGCGGGCGTACAAACTTGCGGTCCAGCATCTGAACGGTGAAGGCGACGGCGGTATGCTGAATACCTTCAAGCCATCTATGCTCACTGGTAAAGGTGTTCTCGGCAAGAAAGTAACGTTCGCCACAGGCGATACACAGACGAAATCTGACGCCGCGCGGGCCTCCGCCAAGCGGATGATTGAAAAAGACGGTGTTCTCATGGTTACCGGTGGGTCTTCCTCTGGTGTGGCGGTTGCGGTGCAGTCGCTGTGTCAGGAGCAGGGCATCATCTTCATGGCCGGCCTGACCCATTCCAACGACACCACGGGTAAAGACAAACGCCGTTACGGCTTCCGTCACTTCTTCAATGCCTATATGTCCGGTGCCGCACTCGCGCCCGTGCTGAACAAGGAATATGGCAGTGACCGCCGGGCGTACCATCTGACAGCCGACTATACATGGGGCTGGACACAGGAAGAAAGCATCAAGAACTCCACCGAAGCTCTCGGCTGGGAAACTGTGCAGACTGTGAAAACGCCGGTTGGTGCTGGTGACTTCTCGCAATATATCACACCGGTTCTGAATTCCGGTGCCGATGTGTTGATCCTGAACCATTATGGCAAGGATATGATCAACTCGCTTACTCAGGCCGTTCAGTTTGGCTTGCGTGACAAACAGGTCAACGGCAAGAATTTCGAAATCGTTGTGCCGCTGTTCTCACGTCTGATGGCGCAGGGTGCGGGCGATGCGATCAAGGGCATTCTTGGCACAACCAACTGGAATTGGTCACTGCAGGATGATGGCTCACAAGCCTTTGTTAAATCCTTCGGTGCGGAATATGGCGCTCCGCCGTCCATGGCCGCTCAAACCTGCTACGCTCAGACATTGCTCTATGCCAATGCCTGTGAAATGGCCGGTACTTTCTATCCACCTGAAGTTATCAAGCAGCTTGAAGGCTTCAACTTCGACGGTATGGGTAACGGTCCGACGTTTTATCGTGCAGAAGATCATCAGTGCTTCAAGGACGTTCTTGTGGTGCGCGGGAATGAAAATCCGAGCAGCCAGTTCGATCTTTTGAAAGTGGTTGACGTGACACCGCGGGCACAGGTCGAGTATGACTGGAATATTTTCGGTGGTTCTCTCGGCCCATATATTGTTGAATAACTGACAAGATGGGTCGGCGCCTGTTTGGAGGGGGCGGCGCCGACCCGGCCTTTTATTGATTTCTTAATTTAGCGACGACATTTGTGAGGGCCCTTTGGGCAAAAGTTAATGGACGCCATCTTTATTCAAATTCTGAACGGACTGGATAAGGGAGCAGCTTACGCGCTGATTGCCCTCGGTCTGACTCTGGTGTTCGGTACCTTGGGGATCGTCAATTTCGCTCATGGCGCGCTGTTTATGCTCGGGGCTTTTTGCGCGGTAACGTTCCAGAAACTGGTAACGATTTCGGACAGGGTCCGCGATGAAGGTGTGACTGCTTTCGTTGCCTATAAGGAAACGCCGTATCTCGAGATCTGGTTTGGGGATACCGGGGCGACGATAATCGATTATTCAGTGCCCCTCTCGATTTTATTCGCGATTCCTATCATGTTGCTTATCGGCTTCGTCATGGAACGCGGGCTGATCAAGCATTTCTACAAGCGCTCCCATGCGGAGCAAATACTGGTGACTTTCGGGCTTGCGATTGTCATTCAGGAACTTATCAAGGCGTATTTTGGCGCCAATCCTATTCCGCAGCCAGCGCCGGAGATTCTGGCAGGCAGCGCCAATGTCGGCTCCTGGTTCGGTCTTGGCAATAATCTTGTTTATCCCTGGTGGCGCCTTATTTACCTGACCTTTTCCGGGGTTACTATTTTTTCCGTCTTTGCCTTTTTGAAATTCACCACCTATGGCATGGTTGTGCGCGCCGGGATGCGCGACCGGGAAACCGTTGGCTTGCTCGGCATTGATATCGAGCGGCGCTTTACCATTGTCTTCGCCATCGCCGCTATGGTCGCCGGTGTCGCCGGTGTGATGTATACGCCGATCCTGCCGCCAGATTACCATATGGGTATGGATTTCCTGGTTCTGTCGTTCGTTGTGGTGGTTGTTGGCGGCATGGGATCTCTCGGCGGTGCGGTCTGCGCGGGCTTCCTGCTCGGGATTGTGCAATCCTTTGCCTCCATGAACGAGGTCAAGGAGATCTTCCCTGGCATTGACCAGATCATTCTCTATCTTGTTGCCGTTATAGTTCTGCTGGTACTGCCGCGTGGCCTGATGGGCCGGACCGGAGTGATGGATGACTGATATGAAAAAACCGGTTCTCAATGATATGCTGTTGTTGTTCATTTTCTCAGCAGTAATTCTTCTGATGCCCTTCTGGCTTGAGCCCTTTGGGGCTGCGTACCCGGATCTTTTGCAAAAATTCGCCATCTATGGCATTTTCGCCATTGGCTTTAATATCCTTTTGGGGCTGACAGGTTACCTCTCCTTTGGTCACGCGGCTTTTCTGGGGGTCGGCTCTTATGCGGCTGTCTGGTCGTTCAAATTGCTAACCATGAACGTTCTTCCGGCGGTGCTTTTTGGGGTTCTGTTTGCCGGGGCGCTGGCAGCGATCATCGGCTTTTTGAGCCTTCGTCGCTCCGGGATCTATTTTTCGATCCTGACATTGGCATTTGCCCAGATGTCCTACAACCTTGCTTATTCGGTGTTGACGCCGATCACCAACGGTGAAACCGGGTTGCAGCTGGACCGGTCAGACCCCCGCATTCTCGATCGGATGTTCTCAGAAGGGGAGCCTGCAGCCGGACTTCCCTCTACCGACCTGTTCGGGGTGACCATGAGTGGTTATCCGGGTTTTTACTTCTGCGCTGTCATATTGATTGTCTGCTTCTTTATCTCTATTCGGATATTCCGATCCCCCTTTGGCCTAATGCTGAAGGGAATTAAGTCCAATCAAAACCGGATGCAGTATACGGGTCTTAATACCCGGCCGTATATGCAGACTGCCTTTATCATATCGGGCATGTTTGCAGGGCTGGCCGGAAGCCTGCTGGCGGTCACCGATCCGTTGGCGGGGGCGGAGCGGATGCAATGGACCGCGTCCGGTGAGGTCGTGCTGATGACTATTCTTGGCGGTGTCGGTACTCTGATCGGACCAATACTGGGCGCCGCCCTGATCAAATATTTTGAGAATATCTTCTCCTCCTTCAACGACACTGTTCTGGAGCAGGCATTTTCTTTCCTGCCCGAAAGCGTCCTGGACGTTGTGGTGCCTTTGATGGGTCTGTTTGTCGGCAGCGGATGGCAATTGACGCTTGGGCTGCTGTTCATGGTTGTCGTGATCTTCCTGCCGGGCGGACTGGTCGAGGGTTTCAATCGTATCTTTAAATTTATTAGATCTGGTAAAAAGCGCAAAGGCCTTGTGGAGCCTACGCAAGACCAGGCCAGCGAGTAGGGTAGGATATGGGAGATCTGGTTCTTCATCTGGACGGTATCAGTAAAAGCTTCGGTGGATTAAGTGCTTTGTCCAATGTAAATTTGCATGTTGAAGAAGGCACCACACATGCCATCATTGGCCCGAACGGCGCCGGAAAATCGACTTTGCTTAATGTCTGTATTGGACGGTTAAAGCCCGATTCGGGCAGAGTTATGTTTGACGGTCAGGAACTGACCGGCAAACAGCCGCATGAAATTGCGCAAATTGGTGTTGCGCGGGTTTTTCAGACCCCGGAGATTTTTCAGGAGATGTCGCTGCTGGAAAACGTCATGCTACCCGCTTTTGCCCATCGGGATGGATCCTTCAGGTTCAATGCGAATAAGCTCTTGAGCAAGCAAGGCGAGATCCGCGATGAGGCAGAGCATATTCTTGAAGATGTTGGCCTGAAAGACCAGATGATGATGGAGGGGGGAAGCCTGTCGCGCGGCGACAAGCGCCGGCTGGAACTTGGCATGTGCCTGATATTACATCCCAGACTTTTGCTGCTGGACGAACCAACCGCCGGAATGGCCCGCCATGATACCAACCAGACCATAGATTTGTTGAAGAAAATCAAGTCGAGGGGCATGACCAAGGTGATTATCGAGCATGACATGCATGTGGTTTTCAGCCTTGCCGACAAGGTGAGTGTGCTGGCCCGTGGTCAGATCATTGCGGACGGCAATCCCGACGAGGTACGCGAGGATCCGAAAGTTAAGGAAGCGTATCTTGGGGGGACCCAATAATGTCTGCGGTAGAGCCAAAAAAGCCGTTTTTTAGTGTCCGTGATATTCACGCTTATTATGGCGAATCCTATATTGTGCAGGGTGTTTCCTTTGATGTTGAAGAAGGCGAGATTGTTGCATTGCTGGGTCGCAATGGCGCCGGGAAAACATCTACGCTGCGGGCTCTTGCCCGCGTCGACGATCCAGGATTGACACAAGGTGAGATTTATCTGAACGGCGAAGCCATCCATCCGATGAAATCATTTCAGGCGGCGCAAGCGGGTATTCAGCTTGTTCCGGAAGATCGGCGGATTATCGGCGGCCTAACTGTTGAAGAAAATCTGATTTTAGCGCAAGTGGCAGAACCTATCGGCTGGGACCTTGATCGCATTTATGATCATTTCCCAAAGCTGCGCGAGCGTCGCAATCAGGACGCCATCACCATGTCGGGCGGGGAGCAGCAGATGCTGGCCGTGGCGCGGGCGTTGGCGCGGGACGTGAAATTACTGTTGCTTGATGAGCCCTATGAAGGCCTGGCGCCGGTCATCGTACAGGAGATCGAGAAGATTTTACGAGAAGTAAAAAATCTCGGGATTACCACGATTATTGTGGAACAGAATGCGGTTGCCGCTCTGCAACTGGCGGATAAAGCGCTTATTCTGGATATGGGGCAGATCGCTTTTCGCGGAACTGCGCAGGAAGTCCTTGACGATCGGGATCTTCGGCATGAGTATTTGGCAATCTGATTTATAGTGGTAGATGACGACCGCTTGAAGGATTGCTTCTTATTGAGGTTGTATCGCTGTGCATCACGTTGTTTGGTTATAGATTGTCCTTTTCAACCTATAACGATAAAAATATACCATCTAGTCTGACCGCAAACCGGATAGATGCTAATTTTATGAAATACGGCGGAAGAAATTGACGCAAGCCCCACTTGAAAGGACTTTATGAGTATGTCTACCAACGATATCTATCCTGTCCCTACCGAACTGGCCCGATCCGCTTGGGTAGATAAAGCACGTTATGAGGCGATGTATAAGGCTTCCATTGACGATCCGGTTGCCTTTTGGGACGAGCATGGCAAGAGCGTTGATTGGATCAAGCCCTATACTCAGGTCAAGGATGTTTCCTACGCCAAGGATGACTTGCATATTCGCTGGTACTATGACGGTACATTGAATGTCAGTGCCAATTGTATTGACCGTCATCTCGCAACAAAAGCTGACCAGACCGCAATTATCTGGGAGGGCGATGATCCAAAGGACGACAAGAAACTCACCTATCGCGAGCTGCACGAGGAAGTCTGCAAATTTTCCAATGTCCTGAAAGCCCGGGGGATCAAGAAAGGCGACAGAGTTACGCTCTATATGCCAATGATTGTCGAGGCGGCGGTCGCTATGCTGGCCTGCACGCGCATTGGGGCTGTTCATTCCATCGTCTTTGGCGGCTTTTCGCCCGATGCTCTGGCGGGGCGTATTCGCGATTGCGATTCCAATTGCGTGATTACGGCGGATGAAGGGCTACGGGGCGGTCGGACAGTTCCGCTCAAGGCAAATACCGATAAGGCGTTGGAAAGTTGCCCTGACTGCACGACCAGTATTGTCGTCCAGCGCACCGGCGGCGACGTTAAATGGGTCGAGGGTCGGGATGTCTGGTATCATGAGGAAATGGCCAAAGCCAGTTCCGATTGCCCGCCCGAAGAAATGAACGCCGAAGATCCGCTATTCATTCTATATACCTCGGGCTCGACTGGTCAGCCAAAAGGCGTTGTGCATACGACGGGTGGGTATCTTGTTTATGCCGCCATGACACATCGCTATGTTTTTGACTATCATGATGGTGATGTTTACTGGTGTACGGCCGATGTTGGCTGGGTGACCGGGCATAGCTATATTGTCTATGGACCGCTCGCCAATGGCGCCACAACATTGATGTTTGAAGGGGTGCCGAACTATCCCACGGTGTCGCGCTTCTGGGAGGTTTGCGATAAGCACCAGGTGAATATTTTCTACACCGCGCCAACCGCCATCCGTTCGCTTATGGGCGCTGGCGATGAGCCGGTCACCAAAACCTCGCGTAAATCCTTGCGACTGTTAGGCTCCGTTGGCGAGCCGATCAATCCCGAAGCCTGGCGCTGGTATTATGAAGTCGTGGGCGATAAACGCTGTCCCATCGTTGATACCTGGTGGCAGACGGAGACAGGCGGTATTCTGATCACGCCATTGCCGGGCGCCACCGACTTGAAGCCAGGCTCGGCGACCAATCCTTTCTTCGGCATTGATCCGGTCATGGTGGATAATGACGGCAAGGTTCTGGAAGGGGCCTCAGAAGGGGTGCTGTGTATTAAAGATAGCTGGCCCGGTCAGATGCGCACTGTCTATGGTGATCATGAACGCTTCTATCAGACGTATTTCGCTACTTTCCCCGGCCGCTATTTCACCGGAGACGGGGCACGGCGTGATGAAGACGGCTATTATTGGATTACCGGTCGTGTCGACGATGTGATCAATGTTTCCGGTCACCGTATGGGCACCGCCGAGGTTGAAAGCGCCTTGGTCGCTCATCCCAAAGTCTCGGAAGCTGCTGTTGTTGGATATCCTCATGATATCAAGGGCCAAGGCATTTATGCCTATGTCACTTTGACCAACGGTGCGGAGCCGACGGAGGAGCTCAGAAAAGAACTTGTGAAATGGGTGCGGCAGGAAATTGGCCCGATTGCCTCCCCGGATTTGATCCAATGGGCACCGGGATTACCGAAAACCCGCTCTGGCAAAATCATGCGTCGTATCTTGCGAAAAGTTGCTGAGAATGACTACGGCAGCCTTGGTGATACCTCGACCCTTGCGGAACCGGCTGTTGTCGAAGAGCTGATTGAAAACAGGATGAACAGATAGCGCGATCTTCTGTGCGTTGATTGGCCGATGACAACTGCCTGAAAAATAAGGTACAGTCGGTCAGGAGAAATTGGGTAAGGACGGCACCGGCGAATAATCCGCAAAGGAAATCGCTACATAGGGCGCTGTCCCGCCCGACCTGATTGGGAGGGAACTTTCGCGCTATGTCGCATACGGTGCTCGTGGTCGAGGATGAGCCGAATATCGTGCTGTCCTTGCAGTTTATTTTAAAACAGGCCGGATTTACGGTGCGGGTCGCCCGTGATGGCGAGCTGGCGTTAAAGGCCATTGACGACTATGTGCCGGATCTTGTGTTGCTCGATATCATGCTGCCAAAACAGGACGGGTTTTCGGTCTGTGAAGCAATCCGCGCCAACCGACGCTGTGACAAGGTGAAGATCATCATGCTGTCGGCGAAAAGCCGCGACGCGGACAAGGAACGGGCGATGGCGCTCGGCGCCGATGAGTTCGTGACAAAGCCCTTTTCAACCCGCGAACTTGGTCAGATGGTCAAGGATATTGTCGCCTTCAAACCGTCGGTATCGTGAGATCGGGATAGGGACGCCAGATGAATAGAACAGGACGTAAAAAAGAATGGTCGATCCTGTTGTTTGTTGTCTGTCTGATTGCGTTCGTGCCGCCGGTTTTGACGATTTTTGATAAACCGGGTCTGGTGTTCGGCATTCCGCTCAGCATCCTTTACCTGTTTGGGACCTGGAGCGCTGTGATCATTTTTACCGCTATTGGCGCCCATCGCCGCAGCCCAGAAGAACGGACCATTGCCCGCGCCAAAGTTGATGACAAAAGCGCCGCTTCTGGCCCGCAGGTGCGGTAATGTCCGGTGGTCTCGTCCTCACAGTCTCATTCCTGTATCTGGGCCTGCTTTTCGCCATTGCCCAATTCGTCGACAAGCGCGCCGAAACCAAACGTCCGCTCACCCGAAACCCCTATATTTATACCCTGTCTATCGCTGTATTCTGTACGTCTTGGACATTCTATGGGAGTGTCGGTCTAGCCGCTAACAAAGGGCTTGATTTCCTGCCTATCTATCTGGGGCCGACTTTTGTCTTTGTTTTATGGTCGGTGGTCTGGGTCAAGATTATCCGCATCTGCAAGCTACACCGCATCACCTCCATTGCTGATTTTATTGCCTCCCGATACGGAAAGCGCGCCGGGCTTGGCGGTCTGGTGACGGTGATCGCAGTGGTGGGTACCATGCCCTATATTTCGTTACAGCTTAAATCCATTGCCACCAGTTTCCGCATCCTTGTGGGCTCCTCGGAAAGTGTGCTGCTAACCGCCCCAACCGATCCGATTTTCTTTATTGATACGACCTTGATCGTGGCTATTGCGCTGGCACTTTTCGCAATTCTTTTCGGAACCCGCCATATCGATGCCAGTGAGCATCATGAAGGGCTGGTGGCGGCGATCGCCTTTGAATCCGTTGTGAAACTCGTGGCCTTTCTGGCGGTTGGTTTCTTCGTTACTTTTGGCCTTTATAACGGCTTTACCGATTTATTCGCAACTGCCGCGCAGCGCGGCATGACCGAATTGTTCACAGTCAATGCTGACAGCGATTACAGCCTGTGGATGACCATGACCATCCTCTCTATGGCCGCGATTATCTGCCTGCCGCGGCAGTTTTATATTACGGCGGTGGAGAACCCGGACGAATCCTATTTGCGCAAAACTACCTGGCTGTTTCCGCTATATCTGCTGGTCATCAATATCTTCGTGCTGCCCATCGCGCTGGCCGGGCGGCTCATATTTGAAGGGCAGTCGGCGCCCGCCGATGCCGATATGTTTATGCTCACGGTGCCATTGTTTCATGATCAGGGTGTGCTGGCGCTTGTCGCCTTTGTTGGTGGGCTGTCGGCTGCCACGTCCATGGTGATTGTGGCGGCTATTGCCCTCAGCACCATGGTTTGCAATGATTTGATCATGCCGCTATTGCTGCGCTGGCGGTGGCTTAATATCAGCAAGAATGATGACCTGACCGGATTATTGCTGACCATTCGCCGGGTCAGTATTCTGCTGGTGTTGATTTTGGGCTATGTCTATTATTTGATCGCCAGCGAATCCTATACATTGGTGACTATCGGCCTGGTGTCTTTCTCCGCCGCGGCCCAGTTTGCCCCGGCCATTATTGGCGGTATTTTCTGGAAGGGCGGCTCGTATCGAGGGGCCTTGGCGGGCCTGGCACTTGGGTTTCTGGTATGGCTCTATACCTTGCTGCTGCCGTCGTTCGCCCAGTCAGGTTGGCTTCCCATCAGCTTTATTGAGGATGGTCCCTGGGGCATCACGTTATTGAAGCCCTACGCCCTGTTCGGCATGGAAGGCTTTGATCGCCTGACCCATGCCCTGATCTGGAGCATGTTATTGAATATCGGGGCCTATTGGATTGTCTCCCTGATCTCCCAGCAGACGGCGATAGAGCGTATCCAGGGCACGTTGTTCGTGGATGTCTTCGGGCATTCGGACGACGAGAAAGACAGCCGCTACTGGCGGGGGTCCGCGACAATCTCTGATTTGCAACAGCTTGTCGGACGATTTGTCGGTGGCCAACGGGTGGCGGAGGCTTTCTCCGGTTTCGCGGCAAGCCGAGACATTAACCTTCGAAAAAGCCAGACCGCCGATGCGACGATGCTGGACTTTGCTGAAAAAATGCTGGCCGGTGCCATCGGTTCGGCGACAGCGCGGGTGATGATGGGCTCGGTGGTCAAGGGTGAAATCGTTGGTCTCGATGAAGTTTACCGGATCCTTGATGAGACCAGTCAGGTGATCGAATATAGCCATCGCTTGGAGCAAAAATCCGCCGAGCTTGAGGAGGCGACAACGCAGCTTCGAAATGCCAACGAGCGACTGAAAGAACTGGATTCTCTGAAAGATCATTTTCTCTCCATGGTCAGTCATGAACTCAGAACGCCGCTCACGTCCCTCAGGGCATTTGGCGAAATTCTCGCCGATAACCCCGATGTGCCGCTGGAGGAACGCGCGCAGTTCTTAAATGTCATCATCAAGGAAAGCCAGCGGCTAACCCGGCTGATTGACCAACTACTCGACCTTGCCCGTATGGAGGCGGGCCAAATGGACTGGTCGTTGGATGTCATCGATATGGGCAGCGCGGTTGAAGAGGCCTTGGCGGCCCTCGAAGGTCTGGTGCAGGAAAACTCGGTGCATATGAACATCAATGTGCCCGAAATGCTTCCCGCTGTCCGCGCGGACCGCGATCAGCTTATTCAGGTCGTGATCAATCTGGTCTCCAACGCCATCAAATATTGCAATAAGCAAAAGGGTGAAATAACCGTGACCGTGTCGTCCGAGACGGATGGGGTGCTGGTCAATGTTCTGGACAATGGCCGGGGTATCCCCGATGAGATCATGGATCAGATTTTCGAAAAATTCCATCAGTCCGCCGGCATAGGCGATGACAAGCCGCAAGGGTCGGGGCTGGGATTGGCCATCTGCCGGGAAATCGTCACTTTCCTTGGTGGAGAAATATGGGTCGCCAATGATATCGGCGGCGGGGCCAGTTTTTCTTTCACCATTCCCCGCGCTGATCGTCAGCAGGCGCGGCTTTCAGCTGAGTAGGCGGCAAATCGACCGATTATGACGGCATAGCGCCCGTAATCACATAGGCGAGGGCCTGGACAACCTGCTCCGGCGTTCGCGCCATGGCGGCGGCGTTGGCGTCTACTTCTTTCAATGCGTGATCATGCTCAGGCGGATGCAAAGTAATGGTTGGCGTGCCAAGGGCGGCCGCATATCCCGCGTCAAAAGCCGCATTCCATTGTTTAAATTTCTCGCCGAAACGCACAACGACAATATCGGCTGCGCGAATATGAGTTCTCGTGCGGACGGAGTTCAGGAGGGCACCCTTATGGTCGTGCCAGTATTTATTCGCTTCCTGGCCGAAAATTGCGACGGCGCAATCATCACTATCAGAATGTACTGTATTCGGGCCGGTCAGCCGCACCGGCAAGGACGCCGCCGCAATCCCGTCGGCGATCTTTTCACGCCAATCGCTATGGATTTCCCCTGACAGGTAAATATTCCAGATTTTCTCGCTCATATGTTTGTCCTTATTGTTGATCTCAAACGAAGGCCTTATAGATCATGATCGCGCCGATCAGCGCCACCAGTACAAGAACGATTTTCTTGAACGTGACCTGATCGACCATATGCCGGATTTTGGTTCCCGCCCACATGCCGACGAACAGCGGGGCCAGCCCAAGCATACTATACGCTAGATATGTCATATTGATAAAATTCATGCTCTGCAGGCTGAGCATCAGCACGATACTGCCGCTAAACAGCAGGACGCTGACCACCGCCACAAATTTTTCCTTATCCAGGCCGAGCGCCAAAAAAAAGAAGACCGGCAGGGTGCCGTAAAGCGTTGTAATGCCGCCAATAATTCCTGCAGCCGCGCCGATGATCGGGCCAAACAACCTCTCCCGTCGTTTCAGAAAAGAGAAGGAAATACCGGACATTTCCAACGTCGCAATAAGAATAAGAACACAGCCGACAGTGATCAGAAGATAGCGTGTCTCGACCGTGGACAGAAGATAAACACCTATCGGCAAGGTCAAAAACAGCGGCAAAAACAGCCGCCAGTGTCGCTTGATCGACAGTTTGACATGCCCCGAAAGGATCATCTGTACAAAATTGGTGATAATCATCGGCAGTACAATGATGGCCACGGCAGCGGGCAGGGACATAAAAAAGACGATGATTGGCACGGCGATTGTCGGCAGGCCAAACGCAGACACGCCCTTTACGAACCCGCCAAGGGACAGGGCAATGCAGACAATAAGCAGGTTAAAGTAACTGAACTCGGGCAGGTATTGACTAATCATATATAGGACGTTTCCAATTGAATGCGGCAATCTCGCAAAAACTGCTTTACAGCAAACAAAATTGCTTCTTCAATGCTGACGCCGTTTGATCCGAATAACAAGAATAAAGTCCGGCAAAGAATAATCTGATCTGGAGAAGCCAAGTGAAAGCCTATGTGATTGACGGAGATGGAGGCATTGACGGTCTGATGTTAATTGACCGCGATATTCCGGCTCCGGGGGCTGGAGAAATTCTGGTGCGGCTGAAAGCCAATGCCATTAATTTTCGCGATCTTGCCACCATCAAAAACGCCGGAGCGCGCGGTATTACCGAGCAAAGGATCCCCAATTCCGATGGTGCCGGGATCGTCGAAGAAATAGGCGCCGGTGTTACGGAATTTGCCGTCGGTGACCGCGTGGTCGGGACATTTTTTCAAAACTGGATCAGTGGTCCCGTACATGAAGGCGTTGCGGCCAGCGCGCTCGGCGGGGCTATTGACGGGCTGTTATGTGAATATGCGTTACTGAAAGAAACCGGCGCGTTGCCGATCCCGGAGCATCTCTCCTTTGAGGAGGCTGCGACGTTACCTTGCGCCGGGCTGACGGCCTGGAACTGCCTGATTGAAAGTGGTGGGGCGCGGTCCGGAGATACCGCCCTGCTGTTGGGGACAGGCGGCGTTTCAATTTTTGCGCAGCAGATGGCGGCGATGTCGGGTATCCGGACCATTCTGACCTCCAGTAGCGACGAGAAACTTTCCCGCGCCGCCGCGCTTGGCGCTGACAGTCTCGTCAATTACCGAAATACTCCGGATTGGGAACAGGCAGTTATGGAACTCACCGGTGGTCGCGGCGTTGATCTGGTGGTCGAAGTCGGCGGCGGCGGGACGCTTGCTAAATCCATTGACGCCGTGCGGATCGGCGGGCGCATTTCCTTGGTCGGGGTACTGACCGGCGGACAGATTGACCCCACGCCGATTATGCGAAAATCGATCACGCTGCAGGGAATTTATGTCGGCCCTCGCGATATGTTTGCCCGTATGAACGCGGCGTTGACCCAGAATAATATCCATCCTGTGATCGATACTGTCGTTGATTTTAAAAATGCCAAGGATGCCTATCGCCTAATGGAAAGCGGTCAGCATTTTGGAAAAATAGTCATCACCCTCTGACGGAGAGAAAAATGAAACTGTTGCGATATGGTCCTAAAGGCGCCGAAAAGCCGGGCATTCTGGATGAGAACGGCAAGATACGGGATCTCTCTGCTCATATAGGGGACATCGATGGAAGCACTATTGGCGATGACAGCTTGAAAAGACTGGCGGCGCTGGACGTCAACTCGTTGCCATTGGTCGAGGGC
>NVRR01000052.1 GCA_002732675.1 Sneathiella sp.
TTGGCGGCACTGCCGACGGAAATATAAAGGGCATCGTCGGCGGCATCATACAGCAAATTTCGGGTCCAGTGCCCGCCGCCATCACCCAGCGAGCCTTTTTCTGTGACAAACTCGATGGGGCCCCTGGCTTTCGTATCGCCAACTTTGAATTTTACCCGCCGCACCTGTGTCGGCTCTCCAATATAAAGCCAATCGCCAACAATGGCCATGCCGTGGGGGCGGTCCAGGTCGGCGACAACCGTTTCTTCAATCTCGGCAATACCGTCACCATTGGCATCTCGCAGCAGGGTTATTTCACCCGCCCGTGGTTGCGCCAATAGAACGTCACCGTTTTCCAGTACCTCAAGCCAACGCGCATGGGTGAGATCACGCCGAAACGCCGTTACCTTGAAGCCTTCCGGCAGGTTAAGCTCCCCTTCCCTGTTACTGCTGATGACCCGAGGGACCAGCGCCGCAATGGGGGTCGCGTAGGGCGCTGGCAAATCGGAGGCCTGGATCTTAAACATTGCACCGACTTTGTTGTTTTCTGCCGACAAAGCCTCTCCTGCAATGCCCATAACCGCCAATACCGTCGCTAAATACAGGGGAAACTTCATATTCACGCCTTCCAGATATTGCACAAACAAGATTAGTCGTTATTTTATTTAGGTAACAATAAAGGCTTTTTCACCCTTTTTGGAAAAGATCGGCAACGGAAATAATAAAAACCGAAAGAAGTCTGGATGGAAAAGCCTACTCCAAAAGTCCTTATCGTGCTGCATCAGGCGACGTCTGATCCTGGCCGGGTCGGCGAAGCCATTCGTACCCGTGGCTTCGAGCTGGACATGCGGGTACCCGCCATTGGCCAGTCCCTGCCCGAGCATATGGAGGATCACGCAGCTGCGGTAATTTTTGGCGGTCCCATGAGTGCTAATGACGACCATGAAGATTTTATTCGTGCAGAAACCCGGTTTATAGATTTACTCCTGCACGCCGAAACGCCTTATCTCGGCATTTGTCTGGGCGCGCAAATTATGGCCCGCGCCCTGGGTGCCAGGGTTGACGAACACCCCGAAGGCCTTCGGGAAATCGGGTATTATCCGGTGATCCCGGCAACCAGAGACTGCCCCTATTTCCCGGCCCCTATGCAGGCCTATCAATGGCACCGCGAAGGTTTTGACTTACCCAAAGACGGCACCTTACTGGCCCGTGGTGATTCCTTCCCCAATCAGGCCTATAAAGTTGGTAAAAATGCCTTCGGCATCCAGTTTCACCCGGAAGTCACCGAAGCCATGAACAAAAGATGGGCGACAAACGCCGCCCATATGCTTACCGATCCCGGGGCGCAATCGGCCGAACTGCAGTTCGAAGGACGGCGCAAATATGACGCTGCCCTAAATGCCTGGCTACAGAATTTTCTTGATCTTTGGCTTCCGAGCCAGGAAGTATCTACCTCGCAAAAACCGGCAGATCTAAACGCTAAACGACCCGCCTTGACCTAAGGTCCGCAATCTCTTCATCGGAGTAACCCAACTCACGCATGATAACGTCGGTATGTTCCCCCAATGTCGGCGCCCGATGTTTTATACTGGTATCTGTCTTCGACATCTTAATCGGTAGCTCTGTAAGCGGAACCCCGCCCTCAAATCCCGGGTAAGCGACTTTTTTCAGCAGTCCCATGGCTGCCAGCTGCGGATCCTCAAGAACCTCCTGCGGCGTCATAACCGGACCGCACGGCAAGCGCACTTCATCCATGGCGGCAATTGCCTCTTTCGTCGTCCGTTCCGCACACCATTTGGCCATTCGCTCTGAAATAATATGATTGTGGTCGCCGCGCTGCTGGTCGGTCTGAAAACGAGGGTCACTGAGCCAGTGATCCTCTCCAATCAGTTTTGTCCAGCGTTCAAAAAGTGGTCTGCCAAGCGACTGCACCAACACCCAGCCGTCTTTCGTCTGAAATGTATCTGCTGGGCCTGCACCTTGCCCCCGGTTAGCTGTGCCCACACGGTTAAGCTGCAGCATCGCCTGCTCCATCAATGTGACGCTGCCGATCAAAATTGCCGATCCATACAGCGAGGTGCCGACAAGTTGCCCCTCCCCGGTTTTATCTCGATGTTGCAAGGCCGCCATGGTCCCCAACGCACCCATCAGGGCCGTGGTGAAATCAACCCAGGGACCGTAAAGTTTGCGCGGCTCCCCGTCCTTGCCGGACATATGCATGATGCCGGACATTGCCTGACCAAGACCGTCAAACCCAACCCGGTTTTTATAGGGCCCCTCATCACCAAAGACAGACGCATGGGTGAGAATGATATCTTCCTTAATGGCTTTCAGGCTCTCGTAATCAAGGCCCATGGCTTGCAATGTTTCAATCGGAAGGTTGGCAACGACCACATCAGCCGTTTTCACCAGCCGCCTCACGACTTCACGGCCCTCTTCTTTCATGGGGTTCAGGGTGATGCCCAGTTTGTTCTGGCCCATTTGCTGGAACAAACCGCCGTCACCGGTTTGATCCTCGGTCAGGGGCGTGACGAAGCGGTCTTCGCTGCCGTCGATTTTTTCAATCCTGATAACTTCCGCGCCAAAATCCGCCAACACCGTTGCGCAATAAGGCCCTGCAATATAGCGACCGAAATCGAGCACCCGAATTCCTGATAAAATATTTTCCATGATACATCCTCCTGATTATTCTTGTTCTTATTTTCAGGCGTTTTTACGTCCGAGATTTGCGGCAAGAGTGCCTTTTCTCAAGCAGTTTGGCAACGGTTTTTGGGAAAATCATCGGAAAGGCCCACGGGCCGCTGAATTGGAAGCGGACAGCCATAGACAACATCGCCGCTCCGGATCCCGTCCTTCGCAAACAGTACCCAACCGGGAAAATCGGTTATTTTTACGCTGGGATAATTTCGACGGCGTCAGCCAGCGGCCCCTTTTCGCCATCCGAGACGGTAATCCGAACCCGCTGCTCTGCCTCAAGGCCGGCAAGGCCCGATTTTTCGAGCGCCTTCATATGAACGAAAACATCCAGGCTGCCGTCATCGGGTGTCACAAAGCCAAAACCCTTTTGCGCATTAAAAAATTTGACGCTTCCTTCGACTTTCTGGCTGGATGCCAGTTTTTCGTCGAGCGCCGGGGCGGGCCCCAGTTCCAGAATTTTTGACACCTGCAACCCGCGCTCTCCCGTAAAAAGATCACAGGTGACGGACGCACCTTCCGGCAGTCCCTGCAAATTCATCTCTTGAAGAACGGATACATGGACAAAGGCGTCACTTGAACCATCAAGCGGCTCGACAAAGCCGAACCCCTTGGTCGTATTAAACCACTTAACTTTACATTCTACGGCTTGGCGTATATCCAACACGGACCTCACCACATTCTCGTCTCGCATCTGCCTTATTCCCCTACCGATCATTGCTTTGCATCGGGAAGCTTTTCTATATTGCTATTTGGGGATATCGAACGGCGCATTGATCCAGATCAACGTTTCCACAATAAAAACAAACCTTCCCCACACCCATTCTAAGAAACCTCGCATACCCGTTTCTCTTTTACGATGCACCCTCAATATGGGTACAATTGGGAAATTTTTCAACTATATTAAGTTTTTTTCGAGCCGCAGAGGCAGGCCATTTTCAGGCCTGCCCACCGTTTCAATTATGCTGTTCCGTGCGTCCCTCTTATGGGATAGCCTTTTTCGCGGATGAATTTAAGGCCATTCAGGATCGATGCTAGCTCTGGCCGCGCAAACGGTGCATTGGAGATATCGACGATCTGAAGCGTCCCGTCGGGGCGCAGGGCAAACAGGCCCGGCTCCGGGAAAGGCTGATCCGTTTCCTGCGGCGACCGCGGGTCCGAGATATAAAGGCCAAGTTCCGCCATTTGTTCAACCTTCAGATCGTAGCCGACAGGGAAGGTCAGCGCCCCCTCCTCCGCTTGCAATGCCGCCTTTTCGGCACTATCTCCGGAGACGGCGATAACATCAATATCGGCAGCCGCAAAATCGTCTTTTAGCTCCTCCAGTTTCGCTAAGTACCGTTTACAAATCGGGCAATGCTTGCCGCGATAGACAACAACCAGTTGCCAACGTTCCTTCGCCGCATCCAGCCCCCCCAATGTTACGTTCCCTCCGACAACAGCGGGGATGGTCATCGTCGGAAAACGGGAGCCTGCTTTAAGTTTTTCGTTCTGCATGTCATATTTCTTTCTCATAAATTTTTAAACGCCATTAGTCAGGTTTCGGGATTGCTTTCATTTTATTTAGAATGATCGTTCCAAATAAATACTCATTTTGCCGTCAGGAGCAAGATACAAACGCCAATCTTCACTATTAATTGTTGTCTACGGATTGCAATCGGGAAAAAGCTGCCTAGAATGGCGGTAGCTTTTCCGAAATTGAGTGCACCTTTCCCGTCTGTTTTGTTCGCCTGGATAACCCGACATGACCACATCTGTGTTTGATAAATTCCGCCTGCATCTCAACCAGTTACCGGAGATCGATACGGTTTCTGCGACGGCTGCGGCAGAACGGGATGCCATCCTGACCAAACCTGCCGGCGCGCTCGGGCGACTTGAAGAAATTGCTGTTTGGATGTCGGGCTGGCAGGGGCAGCATCCACCGAGCTATATTCATCCGCAAGTGATCGTTTTTGCCGGAAATCATGGCGTCTGTGATCAGGGAATCTCAGCGTTTCCGCAGGAAGTCACCCATCAAATGGTTGCTAATTTCAACGCGGGCGGCGCCGCCATCAATCAGTTGGCGAAAGTATTCGATGCGTCCTTCTCGGTCCATGCCCTTGATCTCGACCACCCGACAGCCGATTTCACGCTCGCCCCCGCCATGAGTGAAGAGGACTGCGCCGCAGCGTTGCAGCTTGGCTGGGATGCTGTCGCGACGGCCACGGATATTCTGGTGGTTGGTGAAATGGGAATTGGAAATACAACGGTGGCGGCGGCGCTTGCGGCAGCGCTTTATGGTGGCAGCGGTGCCGACTGGGCCGGGCCGGGCACCGGCGTCTCGAGCGAGGGCGTGCAGCGAAAAGCCGAGGTCATCGATCGGGGGCTTGCCCGCCATGCAGATATCCTGAACGACCCGTTCAAGGTATTGCAGCATCTGGGCGGGCGCGAAATTGCCGCTATGGTTGGTGCCATCCTGTCAGCCCGTTTCAAAAAAATCCCCGTGTTGCTGGATGGATTTGTCGTCTGTGCCGCCGCGGCAGTGTTGCAAAAGGCCGACAGCAAAGCCCTTAACCACTGCCTGGCCGGCCATGTTTCCGCCGAGCCGGGGCATGCGGTCTTGCTGCAACATCTGCAGAAAGAACCACTGCTTACGTTGAAAATGCGATTGGGCGAAGGCTCCGGCGCAGCACTCGCCCTTGGTATTGTGCAAGGGGCTCTTGCTGCCCATAACGGCATGGCAAGTTTTGCAGACGCGAGGGTCAGCAGCGAAAAACCGTCCTGAACTTACGCGCCCATTGTCGGGAGTTCATGCCCCTGATTATTCACAAAGCTGACCTGCCAGGTCGTTGTCCCGTCGCGAGAGAATGAGCGCAGGTGGGTGAGCGACAGTGGCGCAATGGCAAAAGACAGCATCCGCGCCGGTGTCATCCCAAGGGCCGTGCCAAGAATAGCCCGAATGGTCCCGGCATGGACGACCATAACGATATCGGCCGCATCCAGAGACAGCATCGCGTCGACCTGCGCGGCGACCCGCGTGACCAAGTTAGCAAAACTCTCACCGCCCGGCGGAGAGGTCAACGCCGGTTCCTCCCAAAAGGAATGATACTCTGAGGGGCTCGAGGCTTCTGTCTCCTCATACTTACGGCCTTCCCACTCGCCAAAATGCTGTTCCCTGAGGCTTGCAACCTTTGTGATGAAGGGGGACTCTCCGCCGTTTGAAGTAAAAATCAGCTCTGCCGTCTGGAAGCATCGCTGTAGATCGCTGCTATAGATCGCGCCGGTTGCGGGCAGGGTGCGACCAAGCGCCGCCAGCCGTTCCGTATCGGAGAAATCCGCAGGTAAATCTGTATGGCCGTAGAGGATATCTGTAATAACCGGCGCATGACGCACCAGCCACCAGTTCTTCTGACTATAGGTTGAGTGCATTTATTGCGGCCTCCCTAGGGTTGGGAACCATCCCTATTCGATAACCAGCTTCGTCAGTTCCCATATCGACCGACTGTAATATATCTCATTGGCAAGGGTTGTGTCGGTATCATAGGGATAGATAATCCAGAAGGGCGCATAAACCCCGTCCTCCAACGGTTTGCCGTCCATGCGATACGCAATGATCACATCATATTTCTCGGCATCGGAAATCGGGATCTCGACCGTATAACCATCTTTCGCCGAGGCTTTCAGCAACTGACCATCAGCTTTCACCGATTTCAGGATATCGCGCAAGAGAACACCGCGAAAGATGGTCTTTCCAACAGTCCAGGGACTTGTGGTGATAATATTCACAGGTTTTGAAGCCGCCATATCGCCCGGGCTGAAATAAATGGCGCCATGTTCGGAGTTGATATTCCCGGAGATTTCCAGCTGCTTTTCTTCAGCGTATAAAGGGTGGTTAAAAATGGCCATGGTGACCAACGCAACCAGAATCATCGTTGCCATCTGCGTTGCTATCCGGCGACGGGGCACCTGAATGAAATTGCTCACCGCTATCTCTCCTGCTTTACGTGTTTCGCGTTTGCACGACTACATGGGCAACCTACACTACAAACTCGGAAAATTTAATGAACAAAATGGGTGGAACCGAAAAATCTGGCCGCCCCGACTATTATCCGGTATGTCTGCGGCATATTTTAATCGCTCCGATTGGTTCCTGTTATGAAGCGTACGCTTTTTGTCGCCTCTAATCGTCTGGGAGATGCCGTCCTAACCACCGGCGCTCTCAAATATCTTATTGAGCAAGAGCCTGACATTCCAGTCACTGTCGTCTGCGGGACCATCCCGCAAGATATTTTTACGACCATCGAGGGCGTGGAACGGGTGATCGGAATCACCAAGCGACGCTTCAGCCTGCATTGGCCTGAGGTCGCCTTGATGCTGGGGTTTGTCCATTGGCACCGGATTGTTGATTTCCGGAGCTGCCTGTTGGGATTTTTTCCTGCCCGCCACCGTCATATCTGGAAAGGCGGAAATGACACTGTTCACAAGGCGATTGCCAATGCCGAGCTGATCGGTGTCGATCATCCCTTGCCACCCAGCATTACCCCCAACAGCACGCAAATCGCGCAAAGCCGTGCATGGCTGGGCGACCTGGCGCCGGGCCAGAAAATACTAGCGATTGCCCCGACGGCCAATTTTTATCAAAAGCAATGGCATCATGAAAACTATCTGGCGCTCGCACAAGCCCTGACCCGAAAAGGCGCTGTTCTGGAAGGTGCCAAAATTGCGGTATTCGGGGCACCGGGCGAAGAAGCACAGGCCATCCCGGTAGTGGACGCACTCCCGCACGAGCATGTCATCAATCTGGTCGGAAAAACCACGCCGATGGAGGCCGCGACCATGCTCTCTCAATGCGCCGCCTTTATCGGCAATGATTCCGGTCTGATGCATACGGCCGTAGCGGTCGGCATTCCAACCGTCGGCCTGTTCGGTATTGGCAAACCCAAAGTCTATGGTCCCTGGGGGGAGAATTCCCTCTGCCTGACCAGTTCTCCCGCCGGAACGCCTGTCATCCGGCAGAGCAATCCCAACGGAGAAGCCATTACCGAACCACTCCCCGTGGAAAAAGTGCTTCGTGAAACCGAGAGTTTTCTGGCACGCGTTTTGGGTGGCAAAAAAGACGCGCCTTAGGCGCCGATCCTATGTTTTGGATTCGCGAAAAGGCGTGACACTGTCATCAAAGGCAAACTGCTTGTTGTACAAATCCGCATAAACGCCATTTTTTTCAATCAACTGATCATGGGTGCCGGTTTCAACCACGGCACCGTCCACCACCACATTGATGCTGTCTGCATTAAGAATAGTCGAAAGGCGATGGGCTATCACAAGAGATGTCCGGCCCTTCATCAGATGCTGCAGCGCCAGCTGGACCTTACGCTCCGATTCGATATCAAGCGCCGACGTTGCCTCGTCGAGCAACAGGATCGGCGCATCTTTCAGCATGGCGCGGGCGATGGAAATGCGTTGTTTCTGCCCGCCGGATAGACGTACACCATCACTGCCAACAATCGTGTCATAACCCTTCGGCAGCGTGGCGATAAAGTCATGGACCGCCGCAGATTTCGCGGCTTCAATAATTTCCGCCTCCGTTGCGCCCTCGCGACCATAGGCGATATTCGCCGTGATGGTGTCATCGAAAAGAAAGACATCCTGACTGACCAGCGCAATCTCCTGACGGAGTGATGATAGGGTCACGCCCCGAATATCCTGGCCATCAAGAAGGACTTCACCGCCTTGAACGTCATAAAAGCGCGGGATAAGATTAAGAATGGTCGACTTTCCGCCGCCCGACGGCCCGACAAGGGCGACGCGCTTGCCAGCCTCCAGTTTAAGGGAAATGCCCTTCAGAACCGGCTCCTCCTGCCCATAGCCAAAACTAACATTCCTGAATTCAATTTTTCCGCTGTGAAATTCCAACGGCACGGCGTCCGGCTTGTCCTCAACCTTATGGACGATATCCAGAAGCGCAAAAACCCGTTGCGCCGCAGCAATCCCGGCCTGCATCCGCGGGAATATCTTGGCGACACTCTTGATCGGCTGATAGGCCAGCATCACCGCTGTGATAAAAGCAAAAAATGTACCCGGAGTTGTCTCGCCGTCGATAACATTCGTTGCCCCGTAAAAAATCACGCAGGCAATCAGAATCCCGGCGAGGGTCTCGACAATGGGGCTGCTTGATGCCTCAATCCTGAGGGCTTTATACTGAGCGGCGAAGCGCGCCTCGACCACAGCGTCTCCTAAGGCCTTTGCCTGTTTTTCACGACCATAAGCTTTGACAACTCGAATACCCTTAAAGTTTTCTTCGAGAAAAGCACTGAAATCAGCGGATTGCATAAGCACCGTGTGAAAGGCTTTACGGGCGCGTTTGACAAGCTGGCGGATGGCCGCTGCCCCTGGCGGCAATGCAATCAGGATAAAAAGTGCCATTCTCCAGTCATAGTAAAAGAGCGATGCTATCAGAAAAATGGCGGTCAGGCTGTCCTTTGTCAGGACGACTAGCACCTGGGTTGCAACGTTCCTTAGATGAGTGGTATCAACGACAAAACGCGAAATAAGGCTGCCCGCCGATGTGTCGTGAAACCAGGCCAGATCTGCATAGACAAGCTTGCCAAACAAATCCTTCTGAATGTCCGAAATAACCCGGGTGCCAACCCAGTCCATCATGATGGTCTGGCCATATGTCGCAAAGCCGCGGAGCATAAAAATAACGACCACAGCCGCCGTCGTATACAGGACATAGGACGCGTTTTTCTCGAAGAATACTTCATCAACGATTGGCTTCATGACAAAGGCCGTCGCCGCAGCCGTAAGGGCACTCACGACCATAAAGATAATCGCCAACACCAACCGCCATTTGTAGCGGGACACATAGTCTCGCAATAACCTGCGATAAAGAATTCCCGGTGCCGTATTTTCAGACGCATCATTCACGACGTCATTCACCCATTTCGTGATCTAAGCCCAAGGTGCCCGCCGATCACAGTTAAAGAAGATATTGCTCTGCCTAACATGTGTATGGGTCTCTGGACAGGTGTTTTGCCCTATTTTGCCCGGAAACAGCATCATATCTGGCCAAGATACCACAGTTTTCAGAGCAGCATTCAGAGTGTTTCCCGCTCCTGACGACGGACACGGACAAGCAAAATGCAGGCGAGGATAAACCCGATAGTTGACAGCGAGGCCATGAAATAAAAGCTGTAGGAGCCATTGATCTGGTAGAGCCACCCGGAAGCAATCGTGAAAATACCAAAGAAAATACCCATAGCCAGGCTGTCATACAGCCCTTGCGCCGAGGCGGATATTGCAGGTGGCACCCGTTTGCCGATATAGGCGATAAATGCCATATAGAGCAGGGCAAAAGTCAGGGCGTGCAGGATTTGTGCGCAAAACAGAATGGCCATGGAGGTCGCCGCCCCAAGGACTGTCCAGCGCACCATACCGCCGAGGGCGGCGGCGATAATCATGGGAATGGCGCCAAATCGTCTGATCAGCCGACCGGAGATCGCGAACATTCCAATCTCGGCGGTTACGCCTGTCACCCAGAAGAGCGTAATTTCCGCATTGGAAAATCCGAGGCTATCCCAATGTATCGAACTAAACCCATAGAGACCGGCATGGGTCGACACCAACAATGAGACGGTAACCACAAACAGCGGAAAATTGGGCAGCGACAGTGGCCTGAAAAATGGAACTTTGCCTTTATCCGGTATGGTTTTGATGTTGGGGAGGGTGATGGAGGCCAGTATCAGAAATAACACGGTGATCAGCATCGCCACATAAATGGCATCGATACCGTATAAATCCGCGGCAGTCCCAACCAGCAAAGCGAAAACAATAAAGCTGAGCGATCCCCAAAGCCTTGCGCGACCAAAATCGACACCCAAAGTCTGCTGCGCCCGCAACGTCAATCCATCTGACAAGGGAATGGCCGACGTGAACGCCGCCCCGGCCGCCCCCCAGACAAACACATAAAACAGCCAGCCATCCATAGCCGGCAGCACGGCGAGACCCAGCATGAGCAGCAAGGCTAACCCCAAAAGAATTGTCTTCCGATTGCCTGTGACATCGGCAATCCACGATGTTGCCGGAACGAAAAGCAGCTTGGCCCAATAGGAAGCGCCAAGCACCAGTCCGACATATTCCAGTGAAACCTGCTGTTCCAGCCAGCGCGGCCAGAGCGGCAGGACAATACCGCCCACAGAGAAAAACGCGATGTAATAAACGGATAGGCGAATATGTGCGGATCGTTTGGTATAATCTGTCTGGGACATGGAGGACATTACTCGCTTGAAGAGGTGGGACTCTACCGACTGCCTTGCAAACTTGAAAGAATAATATGCCAATTCGGCAGGGCGTGATCGTCGTCACATTGAATTCCGAGGAGCTTTGTTTTATATTCTTAGGAATGTAAAATAACAGCCAGGAGGCATGCTATGAACAGACGCAGCTTTATTCGAACGATCGGCGGGACAGGTCTTGTTATCGCCGCCGCCGGTGTTGGCCTTGCCCGTTGTGACCAGATGCCGAAGTCGGCTGTTGCAGGCTGGGATGGCCCAGCGGAGAGCCTTGGAGACCGGGAATGGATGCTGAGCTATGCCATGCTCGCACCCAACCCCCATAACATGCAGCCCTGGCTCGTCGATTTATCCACCGATGACGAAATTACGCTTTTTGTCGATCCGGAGCGGGTCTTGCCGGAAACAGACCCTTACGGTCGACAAGTCCTGATTGGTCAGGGCACTTTTCTCGAACTGCTCGATATCGCCGCGCGCGAGAAAGGGTATCGTCTCGATATTACATTGTTCCCGGCGGGCGAGCCTGCCCTGGGCAGTCTTGATATCGCATCCCTGCCCGTCGCCCGCATCAGACTGATCAAAGACGCGAGTGTTGCGCGGGATCCGCTGTTTGCACAAATCACCCGGCGGCGGTCCAACAAGGAGGGGTATAAACAGGCGTTCCTGACGGCGATGGACCGCGACGCACTTGCCAGGCTGCCTCTTAATGACGGGGAGGTAATTGGCTTCGCAACAACAGCAGAGACGGCCGCGCCGCTCCGGGAATTTGCCCGGCAGGCTGTTCTGAAAGAAATCGAAACGCCCCGGACACTGAAAGAAAGTATCGATCGCCTCCGCCTCGGCGCCGACGAAATCGCCGCGAGCCCGGATGGCATCAATCTAAATGGCCCGTTCTTCTGGTGGACGAAACGGCTAGGAATAATGACGCCGGAGCAAGCCGTGACGCCCGGTACCATGGCGTATCAGGGCGGCATTGATTATGCCATGGGCTGGGTTGAGGGAACATTCAATATGGGCTGGCTGGTCAGCACCGGCAGCTCACGCGCCGCAGAGGTCAAGGCGGGGCGCAGCTATGTCCGGCTCAACCTGATGGCGACAGCGCAAGGCGTCGCCATGCATCCGGCCAGCCAGGTTTTGCAGGAATATCCAGAAATGCACGAGATACAGGCCGCGTTTTTGAAGCATTTGGGTATTGACCCCGGCGATACCGTACAAATGTTTTACCGTTTAGGCTATCAGGACGATGTTTCCCCCTCCCCACGCCGGAAATTGCCTGATATAGTGCTGGGATGAACGAGATAAAGACCAAACAACAATATGATCGCAAAGAGGAAGTCCCGTCCCTGGATTTCCGGATCATCAACTGGGTCGGGATCATCGACCAGCTGACGTCAACGAAAATGCGTCAGCTGCTCGACGGTAGTGATGTGCCGCCGCCGCAATTTGTCCTGCTCAATCACTTCAGCCACCGCCCGGAAGAAGGCAAGACCGTGTCCGGCGTGGCCGATGCCATGCAGCAGCCGCAGCCTGGCATCACCAAGACCATTGCTAAAATGCTCGCCAAAGGTTTCCTGCGGGCCGAGGAAAACCCCGAAGACGGTCGCTCAAAGACTTTGTATCTGACGAAAGCGGGGAAAACCGCCCATGCCGCGGCCAAAGCCCGCCTGGAAGAAGGAATGCAGCATACGTTCGACGGCTGGCGGGAATGGGAAAAGAAGGATTTCTTTGCCTTCCTTGATCGCCTGAAAATCTATCTCGACGATCATCGCGAAGACAGGCTCTCCTAAAACTCCGGTTCCTGATTGATCAGCTTATCCTTGCTGGCGGACCGGATATTAATGATGGCGACGCCAACCAGGGTAAGGGCACCGCCGAGCAGAAATTTTATGGTGATCGGCTCATTGAATAAAACCACCCCGAATGTCACGCCAAAAACCGGCGCCAGCAGCGAGTAGGGTGTCAAGGTTGCAATCGGATATCGCTGCAAAAGATAGTACCAGCTGCCGTGGCCGATGATCGTCGTCACGACCACGATAAACGCAAGGGCACCGGCGGTTTTCCAGTCAATACTCATCAAATCAGCCCATTGCCCTTGCTCAACGAATAAGGACATCAGCAGCAAGGGTGGTGCCGACAGTACCGCGATCCAGGCCTGCATGTTCATGGAACCGACATTCTGTATTTGGCGCATCAGAATAAGGCCGATGGCCATAAACAGACCACCAGCCGTCACCAGGGCAATACCTTCAAGTTGATCGAAGATAACCGGATCAAAGCCGATAATCATGACACCACTAAAGGCCAGGAAAATACCGAGGATGCGCCACCGGCCGATGGTTTCTTTCAGAAATATAACAGCCAGTATCAGCGAAAACGGCGCGATCAGCTGGGTCGCAATGGCGACGGCGGTCACCCCACCGGCGGCTTGAATACCAAAATATAGAAACGTAAAATGAATGATGCCAACCGTTAATGCGATCCAGACAACCATCTTCATGCTGCCCTTCACCCGTTTCAGGAATGGCGCCAGGATGAGGGCAACCAGAAAAAACCTCAGCGCTGTAAAAAACAGTGGTGTGAAATGATCGAGCCCGACTTTGGACGCGACGAAGGCAAATCCCCATATGGCAGTAACAACCAGAACAAGAGCAATATGCGGCGGTGTCATGAACTAGCTTTCCATCGAGATAAAACCCAGCTTCGGGTTGGCTTGTTTTGGTTTCTTGTGGATAATAGTCAGAACTGACCTATATTTTTGCCGAGCCAAGCAGCAGTTGCCGGATTGTTATCACAGGTTCACGGTAAAATTACAATTCGGAATATTGCGCAGCTGTGATATCTGCTGGGACAAGGTGCAGAATAAAGGGTAAAAAATGGATTCAGTCACACAATTTGTCCTTGGCGCCAGTATTTCAGGCGCCCTGCTCGGCCCGCGCATTGGTGCGAAGTCGCTTTTGATTGGCGGCCTCGTCGCCACCTTGCCTGATCTCGACAGTTTTATCCCGCTTGACAACGCCATTGACAACATGACCTATCACCGCGGGTTCAGTCATTCAATTATCGTCCAGACGCTGATCACCCCAGTTGTCGCCTTTATCATCGGGAAAATCATCCCATCCGTTTGGGAGGACAAAAAACGGGTTTTCCTGACAGTCTGGCTCGTGCTTGTCACCCATAGCCTGCTGGATTCGCTCACCACCTATGGCACACAGATTTTCTGGCCGCTCAACGTCGGCCCGCCCGTC
>NVRR01000053.1 GCA_002732675.1 Sneathiella sp.
GCCGCAGAGCCGCGACGCAATGACCCTTGGCTAATCGCAAGGGTGAGGCTGTCCATAACCCGGATAAACGGCACCACGCCAGACGTCTTGCCGACTGCCCCGACGCCTTCGCCGATGGACCGCAAGTTCCCCCAATAGCTGCCAATGCCGCCGCCCTTCGAGGCGAGCCAGACATTCTCCGTCCACAGATCAACAATCCCTTTCAGGCTGTCATTAGATTCGTTCAGGAAACAGGAAATCGGCAGACCACGGCTAGAGCCGCCATTACTAAGAATAGGAGTCGAGGGCATGAACCAGAGCTTGCTGATATACTCATAGATCCGCTGCGCATGGGCATCGCCTTCGCCGTAAGCGCTGGCGACACGGCCGAACAGATCCTGGAAGCTTTCTTCTGGAAGCAGATACCGATCCGTCAATACAGCCTTGCCAAACTCCGTCAGATATTTGTCGCGACTATGATCAATATGAACACGCGCCCCGCCTTTTACCTGAACAATGTCTGTTAGCATGTCGACCGTATCGAGCATTCGCCCCACCCCTATTCCGTAATTTAAAACCTGTCACCAGTTAGTCATCTTCGCTGCCTGATTCAACGTGCCATAATCTCGTAATAATTACGGAATATAGTGGTCAAATACTCAGAAAAAACAGCGTTTTCCGGCATTCCCCTACTGAATTCGGCGCCTCTTTCAAGGTGGAAATATCCACTACATATTGTATAATTGAAAGTTTCGCGTCAACACCTAGTATGGAACTATCGTAAAAAAATATTTTGACGAATCAGCAATGGTGCATTTTCCGCCAATGCGCGCGAACATCTCCAAAAGAACGACTGAAAAACGGTACTGCCTCTACCGGAACCAGCAAAGTCACTTGCCCCGCACGAGAAATTATACTATCGGGTTCTATATGGTTTTCAAGAAAGATCAACGAGTATGTGGCACTTCGGCGTGCCTCATTCGAATTACCAACCCGGCTTAAATTTCGTAAGCCGGGTTTTCGTCGTTCACATGGCTAATCCATCATCCCACCATATCTCTTGAAGGCATCTATCATGTCTGTAAATCCCCCTACTCTCTATCTTGTTTGCGGTAAAATCGCCGCGGGTAAATCGACCCTATGTCGGCAGCTGGCCAATGCGCCTAAAACTATCCTCCTCAGCGAAGATAAATGGCTGGCAACGCTGTATCCGGATGCCATAACGTCCCTCGCGGATTATGTGGAACACGCATCGCGCCTGAAGGCTGTGATCGGCGAGCATATCGTGTCGTTGTTGCAAGCAGGTGTCTCGGTTGCACTCGATTATCCCGCGAATACTGTCCAACAACGCGTTTGGATGAAGGGTTTAGGCGATATTGCTGATGTCGGGCACGAGCTCCATTATCTGGAAGTCCCGGGCGCCCTATGTAAGGCTCGCCTAAAGAAGCGAAACGATACCGGATCCCATGAATTTACGGCAAGCGAGGCTGAGTTTGACCTCATCAGCAGTTATTTCGTGCCGCCTTCGGCGGATGAAGGGCTAAAGATTATTCATCATTTACAAGGCTGAGACGCGCCCGTTTCACAAAAAAAAGCGCCGAAACAAATTTCAGCGCTATCATTATTTTATCTCATTTTTCACTTCAACGAGAGCTTCCGCACACTCTCTTTAATGCGTTAATTCAACTGCCATCGACAATGTCGATATTCTTTCCTTAAGCCTTAGTTTCTCTCGTTTGAGTTTACTAATTTGCACATGATCTGCAGACGGACTGGCCATTTCAGTTTGAATTTGCGCTTCAATCTGGTGGTGCTTTTCAGTCAGCTGTGTAACATGGTCTGCTGTGCTCATAGCGTATCTCCTTTGACAAAAAGACAGAATGTTGGAACCCCAACGGTGGACAACCCTATATTACATATTTATGAACGGAAAAGATATTGTTCAATACCGCGTACCATAAAAAATTTTGGTGGATATATGATTAATGCCAGGAAATAAAAGGATCATTATCGGAATAAGCGGCGCCTCTGGCGCGCAGTACGGTATTCGATTGCTCGACGCCTGCACATCACTGCCAGTCGAAACCCATTTGGTGATCAGCAAAGCTGGTGAAATCACAATTGTCCAGGAGACAGATTACGCCGTTTCTGATGTTCGGGCTCTCGCTGACCATAACCATAAATCCATGGATATCGGCGCAACCATTGCTTCCGGATCGTTTCAGACGGCGGGAATGGTCATTGCACCCTGCTCAATCCGGTCGATGTCCGAAATCGCGACCGGCGTGACCAGCAGCCTCCTGACAAGGGCCGCAGATGTCACTTTAAAGGAAAGACGCAAACTTATAATAACCCTTAGGGAAACCCCATTACATACAGGACATTTGCGATCCATGATGCAGCTGTCAGAGATGGGGGCGATCATTGCGCCGCCCGTACCGGCTTTCTATACCAAGCCGAAGACCATTGACGATATTGTTGACCAGTATGTGGGTCATGTCCTGAACTTGCTGGGGATCGACAACGATCTCGGTCGTGAATGGAAAGGCCTTCGCAACAGTTAAGAAACTGGGGTCCTAGGCCACTGATAGCGGCTGAAACAGCTCTATCATGCGCGCCTCGGCATCTGGAAAGGCTTCTTGCCAGATAACCAGGGCATCCCGACGATCAGTATCGTCGAGTTCCTCGATGAAATGCCCCATATAAAATTGAAGATTGAGGGCCGCTTCCCGCCCGCGCTCCTGTATCTGGAACGATCCGGTGGCCGGGCGATCGACAATTTCATTTAAGACCTGAATTTCCATATGTTCAGCGTAGAGTTCGCTTTCGGCCGTAACACGCGCGAGCTCTGCACCAAGACGGCTATCTACCGGGCCAATGGGACCCTTCAAATATCGGCGGACATGGCGGAGAGGTTCGACAACCTCTGACTGCCAGGCCAAGCCTGCCTCAATCCCCTTCCTCATTTCCTCCGGCGTTAGCTGGCCCCGCCCGCTAGCAGCCGTCCAAACACAGAACAGGATCATATTAACATCGAGGCCGCGCCGGTCCTGGAGTCGGAGACATGCTTCGGCAACGGCATCATGGCTATAGATTTTGGCTGCATAATCCCAGAGTTGGCTGGGAGGAAATGCAGCGGAAGAAAAAGCAGTCAAAAAAGCTCACTCCAAAATATGTCTTTGTCGCTAAGTAGCCTAGGATAAACAAATAAAAGGTGCTAAAATTCAAATAGCACAACATGCTATGTCGACAAAGATTAGCATATCCTTACTTTCTTGGAAAAATATCGTTCTCGGGGCGCTCTGAACTATGGCAGAAATTGTTGAGCAGGAGATGCTTAAAGCACGGCTGGAAAATTTAAAATCAGAGCATAGCGACCTTGATCTGGCGATTGATGCCCTTGTTCATTCCGGCAATTACAATACGCTACAACTACAACGCCTGAAAAAGAGAAAGCTTATTCTGAAGGACCAGATTTACGTGACGGCGAATGCACTTTTACCCGATATTATTGCCTGACGGCGTCGACCGTTTATTTACATACATGGCAGTATCGGCAGCGTTTAACGCCTGCTCCGCATTGCCGCCCGCCTGAATGGAAACAATCCCTGAAGACAGCCCGATTTCCAGAATTTCACCATTCCAGACGATGGGTTTTTCCTTGAATAGCTGCGGCAACCTGTTGATCAGCATCCGCGCCGCCTCCGGATTGGTGCGTGACAGGATAAGGCCGAATTCATCACCGCCCAACCGACCGATAATATCCGTATCGCGCACGCTTTCAACCAGTCTAAGGGCGACCTGCGTCAATACGTGGTCACCGGCGTCATGCCCATTGATATCATTGACGGCTTTAAAGTGATTGAGGTCGATATAAACCAGGCTCGCTTCCGTTTTATATCGCTCCACTGACGCCTGCACCCGCGTCAATTCACGAACGAACGCCCGCCGGTTATAAACGGGAAGCAAGGGGTCCTGATCCGCCAACTGCTCGGTATCATTCAATCGCTGCGTTATTTGACCTAACGATTGGCGCAGGCTATCAACTTCCGCCATCAGCGACATGATGGCATCGCGCACACGAGGTGTCAGTTCTTCTTCCGGGATGCCCATGATAGACGCCGTATCGGCAATTTCACGGACGGGCGCCATTACCGACACCTGGCCGTTTGCACCAGGTTTGGTCGCCCGGCTAAGCCGTCCCGCCGCCCTCGGGCCAGTCGTTGAGCCAATTTTCAAATGCACTCCCCTTGCAACTTATTATTTGTCCAACAAACGATAGGTCATTCTCAACCAAAATTCAAAATATTCAAGCCAGTCCATTGGAATAACAACTCCAGATCGTTCATACGGCAGGCTTCTCTTGCGTCTTTGGAAAGCTTGCCTATAATCCGCGTCTTCTAAAATACAGTCTGATTAAAATTTGAGGCGCAGACAATGAACAATACAGATGTGCAGATTAGCATTATTATGGGGAGCCAGTCCGACTGGGAAATCATGAAAAATGCGGCCGATACACTGGAAAGCCTGGAGATACCATTTGAGACAAAGATTGTCTCCGCCCATAGAACCCCTGATCGTATGTTTGACTATGCGAAACAGGCGAAAGACCGCGGCCTCAAGGTGATTATCGCGGCAGCCGGTGGCGCTGCGCATCTTCCGGGTATGGTCGCCGCCCTGACCCCTTTGCCCGTGCTCGGCGTACCTATTGAAAGCCACTCCTTAAAGGGGATGGACAGCCTGCTCTCCATCGTCCAGATGCCGGGCGGCATACCTGTTGGAACTCTGGCGATCGGTCGCGCCGGCGCCATCAATGCCGCGCTATTGGCCGTACAAATCCTGGCGCTCGAAAATAAAAAATACGCCCGTGCCATTGAAATCTGGCGTGAACAGCAGACGGATTCAGTCTCCGGCGAGCCCAAATCCTAAAAATTAAAGGGAAGAACAGTCATGACAGTGATCGCGCCCGGCGGCCGGATCGGAATTCTCGGGGATGGCCAGCTTGGCCGAATGATGGCATTGGCGGCGGCCGAAATGGGTTATTTTGTTCATATATTCGGGCCCGAAAAAGATAGCCCCGCGGCCCAGGTCAGCCATCAGTCAACGGTCGCCCGCTATGACAACAAACGCGCCTTGAAATCCTTTGCAAAATCAGTCGATGTCGTCACCCTGGAATTTGAGAATATACCGACAGATGCGCTTGAATATTTGAGCCAGTTTGTGCCGGTGCGCCCCGGCAGAAAAATGCTCGAAATCACTCAGGACAGATTGCTGGAAAAGAGTTTCGTCAATAACCTCGGCATCGGAACAGCCCCGTTTACCAATGTCGAAAACATCGATGATCTGGTTCAGGCAGTCCAGAAAATCGGCACGCCCGCGGTCCTTAAAACCCGTCGGCTCGGCTATGATGGCAAAGGCCAGGTGAAAATTACCCAGGGCAGCCAGATTGACGAAGCCTGGGCCGCTGTGGGCGAGTCTCATTGTATTCTCGAAGGTTTCGTAAAGTTCAAAATGGAAATCTCGGTGATCGTCGCCCGGAGTACGAATGGCAAGATGCAAGCCTATATTCCCGTAGAAAACCGCCATAAGAACCATATTCTGGATATGACTCTGGCACCTGCCAATATTCCACCGGATATGGCATCCGATGCCATGGAAATGGCGGAGAAAATTGCCAAGAAAATCCAGTTGATTGGACTATTGGCTGTCGAGATGTTTGTGACCCATGATGGTGAAATCCTTGTCAATGAGCTTGCTCCCCGCCCTCATAATTCAGGCCATTGGACCATAGAGGCCTGCGCCACCAGCCAGTTTCACCAGATCATACGGGCTGTTTGCAGCTTACCGCTTGGAAACGCCAATCGTCATTCGAACGCAACAATGAAAAACCTGATTGGCGACGATATTGATGCCTGGGCTAAAATCATTAAAAACCCCGATAACAACCTGCATCTCTACGGCAAATCTGAAGCCCGTGAGGGACGCAAAATGGGGCATGTAACCAAGCTGTTTCCGCTAGGCGACAAATCGCCCGCATAGGCTCACCCATGGCCGCCCATGATCCCGGTCTTGACGGAGTAGTCAACGGCAATGCCGTAGTCTGGGTCATCATCAGAATCAACAAGGAGCTGCCCGGCGCGATTTAGAAGCTGGTGGCAATCATGTGATAAATGGCGGAGCTGCAGGGATTTATCAAGCGCCTCGTATTTGGAGGCCATTGCCTCAATGGCTTGAAGCGCGGATTGGTCAACAACGCGGCTATTGAGGAAGTCGACGATGACAACGTCAGGATCTTCCTTTGGCGTAAAAAGTTCCGAAAAACCATCGGCGGACCCAAAAAACAGCGGCCCTTCAATCTCATAGACTTTTGCCCCGTTCTCTTGCAGGCTCTTTCTCGCGTGAATACGCGTCGCATTATTCCAGGCAAATGTCAGGGCGGAGACAATAACCCCGACGATCACCGCAATGGCGAGGTCACTGACCACTGTCACCACTGTCACCAGCACAATAACCAGAGAATCCGATAGCGGCACCCGACGCATGATTTTAAAGCTCTGCCAGGCGAAGGTCCCGACCACCACCATAAACATAACGCCAACCAGTGCCGCCAGCGGGATCTGTTCGATAAGGCCCGAGGCAAACAGAATGAATGCCAACAGAAAAAGCGCCGCGGCAATCCCGGAAAGCCGCGTCCTGCCGCCAGATTTCATATTGATCATCGATTGCCCAATCATCGCGCAACCGCCCATACCACCAAAAAATCCGGTAACGGTATTCGCGATGCCCTGGGCCACACATTCCTGCGACGCACCGCCGCGTTTGCCGGTAATCTCCCCCACCAGGTTCAGGGTGAGAAGGCTTTCGATCAGGCCAATGGCAGCAAGGATCATTGCAAACGGAAAAATGATCCGCAGGGTTTCGAAATTTAAGGGAACCGCCGGAATATGAAATGCCGGCAAGCCACCCTTAATGGAGGCAAGGTCACCAACGCGCGGCACGTCAATCCCGAAAGCAATCACGATACCCGCAACAATGCCAATACCGGCAAGCGGCGCCGGAATAGCTTTCGTTAGCTTCGGTAAAAGCCAGATAATCAACATTGTCAGGGCAACCAGCCCTAACATATTCAGGAGCGGCAGACCGCTCATCCAGGTTTTAGTTCCCTCTGGCCCGACAACTTGGAACTGGGTTAGCTGCGCCATAAAAATAACGATAGCCAATCCATTGACGAAGCCCAGCATAACCGGGTGTGGCACCAGGCGAATGAATTTTCCGAGACGGAAAATACCGGAGAAAATTTGTAAAAGCCCCATCAGAACAACAGTCGCAAAGAGATATTCCACGCCATGGATGGCAACCAATGCCACCATCACCACGGCGAGCGCCCCGGTCGCACCGGAAATCATACCGGCCCGACCCCCAATCAAGGCCGTGATCAGACCGACGATAAAGGCCGCATAAAGGCCAACGAGTGGATGCACTCCGGCAACGAAGGCAAACGCCACTGCCTCTGGCACGAGCGCCAGCGCCACCGTCAAGCCAGACAAGAGCTCAGTCTTTATTCGGCTTGGCGTGAATGGAACAGGATCATCACCCCGGCGACCGACCAAAGAAATTTTGTCAGCGAAAGCTGCTAATGTTGGCCTGATCATGGCTGGATTTCCAATGAGGTAAATATAAGAGCGGTGCTTTCTTAAACTATTTTCTGGTAAATGGAAAGAAATATGCTGCGCTGCAAAAGAAATGAGCAGGCGAGAATAATTTCCGACTAATAATTAATCTTTATGTACTTCTGCGTGAGATAAAAAAATATAACACATTGTTTTTACTATATATTTTATTCTGGCATAGGTCTTGCGAGTAAGATGTCGATGCTACTCAAGTAGTAATCTACGAGTTCCTGGACGGGTCTCCCCTCCAGGCTCACCCCCGACCTCCGTTTATCCGCAATTCGGATGGTCACGAAAAAGGGGCAAGGTTGGCTCCGGGCACTATAACAGGGGGTGCCCGGAGACCGCCATAATTTCGGCACCAAGGGCATTAGACAGCTTCATTAGATCATTCCTACCCCATGCAAAATCAGTCCAAGAAGCGCTGACCCACCGATCAATATCAACATATTTACTTTGAAACGAAAGGCGGCAATCAGCGCGACAGACGTCAAGATTAGCGCGACAAAATCGAGTGAGGCGATATCTGGCATGGGGAGCGCCATCCCTGCCCCGTCGAATACGCCGACATCGCGAAAGATCACATGCAAGGCAAACCACAGGGCAAGGTTGAGAATAACACCAACGACAGCCGCAGTGATGGCCGCCAAAGCCGCAGAGAGAGCCGGGTTATTCCGAAGGCGCTCAATAAACGGCGCCCCCAGAAAAATCCACAGGAAGCAGGGGGCGAAGGTCACCCAGGTGGTTAGTAGCCCGCCCAATATACCGGCAACGAGCGGCGATAAGCTTCCAGGGTCACGGTACGCCCCCATAAATCCAACGAACTGCGTTACCATAATCAGCGGGCCGGGTGTGGTCTCGGCCATGCCAAGGCCATCCAGCATTTCCCCTGGCCGCAACCAGCCAAAGGTTTCGACAGCGGCCTGCGCCACATAAGCAAGCACAGCATAGGCGCCGCCAAATGTCACCACCGCCATTTTGCTGAAAAAGACGGCAATTTCACTGAAGACATGATCAGGCCCAAGGATCAGCAGAAGCGCCGCAACTGGCCCAAGCCAGAGAACCAGGATAATAGCCACAGTCCGCATCATCGCACCTGCCCGTGGCTGGCTGTTATCTGCCTGCTCGCTGCCAAGAATGGTATCTGCGCCGGCCACATACCCGTTACCGCTTGCTTCATGGCCAGCATTTGTTTGAAAAGCCGCCATTCCGGTGCGCCCACCAATATATCCGATCATAGCGGCCGCAAAAATGATGATGGGAAACGGCACGTCGAATGCGAAGATTGCGATGAACGACGCTGTCGCTATGGCCGCCATGACGGTATTTTTGATCGCTTTACCGCCAATCCGCAGGAGCGCCTGCAAGACAATGGCGAGCACAGCGGCTTTCAGACCAAAAAAGAGAGCGGCGATAGCGCCAACGTCTCCGTAGGTCGCATAAATTAGGCTTAAGGCCATAACGGCAACGACGCCGGGCAAAACGAACAGCAGGCCCGCCGCAATGCCCCCCGCCGTCCGATGCATCAACCAGCCGATATAGACGGTAAGCTGCTGCGCCTCCGGTCCGGGCAATAGCATGCAAAAATTGAGGGCATGGAGAAAACGTGCCTCGCCCAGCCAGCGTTTTTCTTCCACTAAAATTCGGTGCATCACCGCTATTTGTCCGGCCGGACCACCGAAGCTGAGAAGAGCTATTCGCCCCCAAACTGCAAGAGCCTCTTTGAAGCTGGGCCAGGGGCGGCCGTCGGCGCCCATCCGCGCCTCTTCTCCGTCAAGAAGTTTGCTCATACCGCAACCTCTTTGGTCGCTGGCCAGTTATGGGTCTCATCGGCTGCATCCCGTACATAGTGGTAAAAAGCATCATAGAGTAGAAGGCCCTGCTCAAGCTGTTCCAGATCATCCTGATACATCTGTGATAAACCAAGGGAAATTGCCAGTAGCCCTGCCGCCTCAGGCGCAAGATCAGGCTGCGCCGTGTCAGCGCCGCGCACGATTTGCCCAAGACGTTGCAGGGCCTGTGTGGCAATACCGAATTTGCTGATCATGGTATCGAAGGTGCAGTGTTCGCCGCGATGGCTCCAATGCACGCCTTCAATATCAAACGGCGTTACATCGAACCGATCAGCCACCGTGAGCACTTCCCCCGGATCGACGAACAGAAAGACGGCAGCGGGGTCGACAAAACGACGGATCAGCCAAGGACAGGCGATGCGGTCAATTTTGGGGCGGGATCGTGTTACCCAAACCGTACGCCCCTTGTCATCTCGGCTCGGGAGTTTATCCGCAGGCACCAAGGGTAACCCGGCATCACGCCAGGCCTGAAAACCGCCCACAAGGCTGGCAGCATCGAGCCCATGGTGACAAAGCCAAGCGCGAGCGCCCTGACTTATTTTAAGTCCCTTCTCGCAATAGACGAGGACGGATTGACCGTCGTAGTGATGGGCCCAGTGTTCGGCATCAAAACCGGATCGGCGAATGGCCGTCGGGATCAGACGCGGATCAAGGTCAAAGTCTTCAACTATACGCACGTCAATGATAATTGGGCAATCGGGTGTGCCAACAAGGCTATTCAGTTGTTCAATGGAAATTTGGTTTGGCGCAGGCATGGTTGCGTTCCTCCGTGCAAGATAGCGGAACGCGATACTTGGGCAAGTTGCCTCCGGGGAGATCGCGGCACCCCCGTGGTCAAAATTATGCATAGACGACGGGGCACCGTCAAGGGCAGAAAGATGAAGACTTTATGACAAAGGTCGGCACCAGAATTGATACATCCCCCGAAAAAGTGTCGGCGATCCGATTTCGATTTCGGCCCAATTGGCGAGGTTCTGTGCGGATATATCTTGTGGAAAACGCTGTCGATACGCCGCAAGTGGCCTTGGGTCTGCAAATTCAAACCCGAAAAATTCGAGGTTCATGTTTTTCAGCGCTCCCCCAATCCGGGAAAGATCAAAACGCTGTTCCTGTTGATGGAAAAGAAAGTCGCGGCATCCGCTGAGACTATAAAAATCAAGTTCCCGCGTAACCGGTGCCGCCGGATGGTCTTCCGACAATGCCAACAATTGCTGGCGTAGATGGCGAACATCGTCAAGGTCGAGTGTGGAGAGTTTGTCGCCAACAAGCTGATGGACAGCGACAACATCTTGCCGCGCGTTTTCGCTGTATAGCGCAATTTTCATAAGCCCATGCGGCGCGAGATGACGGATTAAGCCTTTCCAGGCAGCCTCGGGATCCGCCATATGATGCAACACACCACAGCATTCGATCAGATCAAACCGTCCCAGATCGTCTGGTAGAGCCGTGATATCGGCCTGCGCGAACCGGAGTTTAATACCCAGGTCTTCCGCCTGACGGCAGGCATAGGCGAGCGAGGTCCGACTAAGGTCAATAGCCGTCACATCCGCACCTATTATACGGCGGATCGTGCGCAGGGCATGACGCCCGGTCCCGCAACCCGCGATCAGCACTTTAGGGGCATTCTTTAGTTTCGGAATGACGAGACCCGGAAACAGGGATTTCACCAACGCGGGCAACGTTACCTCCCCGCCGCTGCGCAAACCTCGCCAACGGGGATAGGGGCTTTCTTCATATTGCGCCTGCACTTTATGAGAAACGTCATCTGCGCTGGCCGACAAAACAATCAGTTTGTCTTTCAGCAACCGTTCCCGCAGTTTTTCAGGGCCTTGCCGTAAAAGTAATTCTCTTGTGTATCTTTTGGTTACGAGTGCTTCTTTATGTTTCTCAAGAAGACTGGCCGCAGCCTTGGGATCCAACGGAGCCATCAGGGCGGAAAAAACGGCGGCCCGCAATTCATCCGATGGTGCACCGTTGGAACTCTCCCCTGTTGGCAACGCATATTCAGCAAGATCGATTTGCAGCGCCAGAACGGCCAACGCCTCTATTGGAATTTTCATTTGCGACTTTTGCGCGACGCGGCGCGCGAATATAAGCAGCTGTTCGACCTCCCGAAGTGGCAAGATCAGAGAGGTAAATGCGGCGGCGACCATGGGCTCGGTTAAGGCCGCAAAAAATGCGGCCGCCGCCCGGGGCTCCTCCAATAATTTCTCCGAAGTGTCTTTGCCAATGCCGGGAGAGAGCAATTTTTTAAGGGCGGGATGGGCAAGTAACCGGGTGAGAACCGCGAGAATAGTACCGTCTCCACTCACATCCCGCCGGCCAAGACAGAGCAATAACGCGTCCTCACCGATAGACCCCAAGTCACTGCGTCCGGCGGCTTTCAGCCGATCCGCCAGTTCCTGCACGGCGGGGCCCGATAACTCCTGCAAATGGGCGGCCCTGATGCTGGCGCGCACCGCATCACGATGTCGGCCGCGGTCGCTTAAAAACCGCGCGTAGGCCGTCCAGGCCATTACGTATTCCGGGCTGCATTTGAGGGCGGATTTGAAGGCCTTGTCAGCAGCAGCGGGTTTACCCTGATCTTTCAGAAGCAAGGCGAGGTTATAGTGAGCAGGCGCAATTTTAGGGCTTAATTTCAGGACTTTGCGGTAAATTTCCGCAGCACGTGCCCCCTGCCCCTGGCGCTGCAATTGCGTCGCCTGAGCCAGTTCCCGTTCAATCTCAGTAGATATCATATTCGTACTGTTCACTCTTATGCGCTTCCTTGCGAGGCGGAGACAAGCTTGAGCCCGACAATGCCCGCGACGATCAGGCCAAGGCAGAGAATACGCAGAATATCTCGGGATTCGCCAAACAGGATCATCCCAAGGATAGCGACGCCGACGGCGCCAATTCCGGTCCAGATGGCATAGGCGGTGCCAATGGGAATGCTCCTCATCGCCAGCGACAGCATCCAGAAGCTGACCCCCATTGCTGCGACCGTCAGGACAGACGGCACAACCTTGGTGAAGCCTTCGGTATATTTAAGGCCAATGGCCCAACCACATTCAAGCAGTCCCGCAATCATCAGGTAACCCCACGCCATCACATCACTCCCGTGGCCAAAAACGCCATGCTAGGACTAATCGGGGCGGCAGAGAAGCAGGAAATTGGCCTTGGTGGTAAAGGCAACCTCGCCGTCCTGATTGGAGGCGCGAAATATGGTTTCGAGCCAGCCACGCCCGGGATTGGAGCTTGGCCGGACGCTCAACACCTCCATCTCACCCGTCAGCACATCCCCCGCGTAAATCGGCCGGGTAAAACTCACCTCGATACCAAGACCGGAGGGCAGAAAATGCCATTGCTGCCAGATTTTCGTCACCGACTTGGAATTCAGCGCAAAAGTATACGCCCCGTTGGCAACAATATCCTTCAGCCCCATCGCCCGCGCCGCGCTCGCGTCCAGATGCATCGGCTGATCATCAAACTCCACCGCAAATTCCAGCATTTTATCGTGGTCAACGGTGACTGTGGCACCGGTGAAGGTGTCCCCGATTTTGATATCGTCGTAGTAGAGTTTTTGTGCCATTGGTTATTAATTCCTTTGCCAGCAGAGTAAGGAATTTATGATGAAGTGCAAATGAAGCGGACGTCGCATTTTCCGCATCCCACTAATCACCATTTGACAATTGAGTACTGGATCACAAGAATAAAAAGCTAATTTTCAAACTTAGGATAAATCCGTGCGCACGCTTCGTTATACACTTGGTTCTCCTTATGCGCGCGGAATTCGCGTGCTGTTGCAAGAACTCGGACTTGAATATGAGCAGGAAGCAGAGTTGACGACACCGTCCGCAGCGGAGAGGGCGACAGCGTCACCAACTTTGCAGGTACCAACACTCTGGGACGACGGCAAGACGCTCTGGGAAAGCGGGCTTATTGCTGATTATCTGCTCGCCACTTACTCCGTCGACAGCATCGGACCGCAACCGCTGGCGGGATCAATCGCTCGGGCAGGGAGCGATTGGGAGGATAAACTCCTTCTCGCCACTATTCAGACCCTCGGAAATGTTGCAACAACCATCAGCCAGATGAAATGGTCGGGTGTCGCTTGGCAGGACAACGACTATCTTACACGCGGCAGCGAGCGCCTGCCGTATTTACTTGATTGGCTTGAGGCGAGACTTCTGGATACCGAAACTGGCTTCCTCGGCAATGTCACGGCTGTTCAAGATATTTTTCTCACCTGCCATCTGAGATTTATTGCAAACCGTCCTTTGGATCTCGACTGTAAACTTGAAAAATTTCCAAAAATCAAGGCTTTGACTGAGCGAATGGAAGCAAGAACTTCTTTTATCGAGAACCCTATCTTGTGGTGGGATCCAAAAGTTATCGGCTATGCTGAAGACGGCACCACACCACTCTACAATACCGATTGAAGTATCTAGCTAGAAGCAGCTTCACCGCACCCGCAAATTACGCCAGAACCTCGCCGGGCTAAGAAAACCAG
>NVRR01000054.1 GCA_002732675.1 Sneathiella sp.
CAGATGATTATCTTGTTTTTCTACGGATGCTTCTGAACGGTGGGACCCATTCTGGCGTACGTATTCTCAAAACAGAGACTTTAGCGTTGATGACGCGAAACCATCTGTCCGGAGACATGGAGGAACTCGGCGCGACGAATTTTAATGGGTTATCCTGGAAAGGTATTGGTTTCGGCCTCGGTTTCAATGTCGTCCTTGACCATGCTAAAGCAGAAATTCCCGGGCCCGACGGTGAATATGGCTGGACGGGAGCTGCCGGAACTATGTTCTTCGTAAACCCAAAGCTCAAGATAGCGGGACTCTTGCTAACCCAGTATATGCCGTCTCAATCATATCCATTGCGCCAACAGTTCCGCAATGCTGTTTATGACGGTCTTCGCTGACTTTACAAAGCCGACTAATTTGGGGGCGCAGAATGGCGGTGCCTTATGCGGCAAATTCTTTAAACCTTTGAGGAGACAGCGCAGCAATCACATCTGCGGGCAGGCAGCGAGAGCGATCCAGGATCATATCTGCCAGTAGATGTCCGCCCATCAAAGAGCTGAGAATGCCATATGAGCCATGTGCGACCGAGACATAAACATTGTCGTGACCCGGGACCCGTCCAATGATGGGGAAACGATTTCTCGACGTTGCCCGGACGGAGGCTCGCTGCCCGACGATCTCCAGCCCGACTTCCAGCCCCGGAATTGCGTCCGCCAATTTCTGGATATTCTCGGGATCATCCTGTTTGAGGATACGGGAATGATCAAGGCCCGGTTGAAATGTCGCCCCAAGAGTATGAACACCGTCCATCGCTGGCATAAAATATCCTTCATAACAAATATTGCATTTAACATTTTCTGATATCTGCGTGGCTTTTACCTGCGTGATCTGCCCGCGCACCGGAATGATAGGGAGGCGGGGTACAAATTTGAGTGCCGCCTGACCGCAAGCCAGAATTTTGATATCGGCCTCAATATCGTCCAGTTTTTCGAGCGGAGCATTAAGGTGATATTCAACATTCCGCAGATAAGCTGCGCAGAGTTTTTGTGGTGAAATGCTGCCCCCCTCCGGCAAATACAGAGCATCATAGCGAAGATCAACACCCGCAATCCTTGACGCTTCATCCGCCCCGACAAGACGCATATGGGCCGAATCCCAGCCCCAGTTTTCTACAGTTCGATGCAGACGGATTTTCTTTTTCTCAGTGTCCATAAGATGCAGTACACCACAGGGGCGCCAGTCGATATTCGCCAACGTTCTGAAGCTGCGGAGTGCTTGACAATAAGCGGCAGCGTAAAAATCACTTTCGGGTCCACGCAACGCAGAAAAGCGCGGATTATATAGCCCGGAAGAATTGCCAGAGGCACCATTCGCCAGCGCTGACCCGGCCTCATAAGCAACAGGCTCTTCGCCCAATTGGCGCAAAATATAGGCCAAGGCACATCCCGCCAAACCACCCCCAATAATCGCGATCTTCACGATCCATCGCCTTTATAACACCCAATCGTCATATCGCGCTTGCGGCCAAAACCGGCCACTTTCTCAACGGCGAAACCTGCCACGGCAAGGTCTCTGCGGACCTTTCCTGCAGCGGTAAACGTCGCAAACCGTGCTCCTTTACGGCTAAGCCGCGCCATATTTTCGATAACCGTCTCACTCCACATCTCCGGATTTGTCGCGGGCTTGAAACCGTCCAGAAACCACGCATCGACATCCGCAAGCAGTTTTGGAATAGCCTCATTCACATCATCAAAAATGAGTGTTAACGTCACGCGCTCATTTAACATAATGCGATGAAACCCGGGAATAATCGGCGGATAAAGCGTCAATAATTGTTGCAAGCGACCATTAAGGACCTCCTGCCATGGTTGGAGATAAAGACCAATTTCTTCCCCATTCAGCGGATATTTTTCGAAGGAGATAAAATCGAGTGACTGGTGCGGCTGTACCGTTTCTTCAAATAGCTTCCATGCCGCCAGAAAATTCAAGCCCGTTCCAAAACCCATCTCGCAAATGACAAAACGGTCCGAATCCAGCCAATTTTGCGGTAAATTATTGCCCGCCAAAAACACAAATTCACTTTCCGCCAATCCATCATCAGCGGAAAAATACAGATCATCAAACTCGCGAGATTTCGGCGGGCCAATTGGGTGCAAACTCATAAACTGCTTTCAATTTTGTTCGTCATTCAAAACTTGACCCTGGAGAGTAAGCTTGCGACAGTTTTTAGTGCCGCGCCTGTCGTCGTGACGATTTGGGGAAATAGCATCCATTCAAGCGTCCAGGCAGCCCCCGATCTTTCATTTTCATGAAGTGCCGCGTTATGCAGCCCGCCCATTAATGTCGCGTTATAATGCGCCAGAGCGACAAGGACCTCTGCCAGAACGGGATTATTTTTGTGCGGCATGGCCGAGGAAGAGCCGCCGCCGGTGATGGTAATGTCCAAAATCTCGTTCTGGCTCATCAAGGCCACATCCTGACCAATCTTGCCAAGACTACTGGAAAGTTCCGCCGACCAGTTCGCAAATTGTAGCAGGGGACGTCGGTCGGTGTGCCAGCTTCTTGCGGGATGTCGTAACCCCAATCTGGCAGCAAGGTCTTTGGCAATTTCATCGGCATGATCTCCCATTTGTCCCAATGTGCCAATAGGCCCTCCCAATTGCAGAGGAAAATCGCCAGGGATCGTCGCACGCAATTCCCGTAAAGGAGCCGCCCAGGTATCAAGTTTATCTTTGACAGTGAACGGCAACGCCCGCTGCATACGGGTGCGGGCCATCAGATCAAGATGCCCGTCTTGCGTCGACAACAGGTCCAACTGATCCAAAATGCAATCCAGGCGTTGCCGGAATATGTCGATGACATCGACTAGCCGCATCATCAAGCTGCTGTCGATCAAGTCCTGGCTCGTAGTGCCTTTATGAAAATCAGCTTTGGCCGATTCCGGCAACGATGCCCGAATGGCGCGCACCAATGCGGGCACGACAAGACCGTCTTTGGCAACACCATCTGTAAGATCTGCGACCGAAAAATCGACGGCGGCAATCGCCGTTTCAATTGCGCCAAGCGAGATGTCGGATATAAGCCCGACCTTGTTTTGGGCCTTTGCCAGCGCCAGCTCAAAGCGCAGCATGGCGTCGATATCTGCCTGGTCAGAAAGCAGAATTTCGACTTCGGGATCACCAAGTAATTTGTCGAGAAGACCGGATCGGGACAAAGTATAACTCATTCATACAGGCCTTAGATATGCTTTTCGATAAAGCTGAAAATAGGTTCCTTCAGTATCTTCGGTTGTTTGATACAAGGCAAGCGTCCGGCATTTTCAACGGCTCCGAACTCTGGCATTATTTTCTGTTCAAATATCGAAAAATACAGTTTCGCCGTCACCCTGAAGCCGAATATCCAATGTGTAGCTATCCCCTTTTCCGGTTGCTATTAGTGTATCCCGCCGGTCGTCCGGGATAACGGCAAGAACAGGATCGTTGTTATTCTGCTGGCCTTCGTCATCAAAATACAGGCGTGTATGAAGCCCGAGATTAATGCCGCGCGCGACAATCCAAAGATTGAGATGTGGGGCATGGGCCATGCCGTCTGCCTGCGTCGTTCCCGGCTTTATGGTGTCAATGGTGAAGACCCCGGTTTCCAGGTTTGTCGGTACGCGACGCCAGATGCCATCTTCATAGGAACCGGAGGCGCTGGCTTGCCAGCTTTCAATCATCATGTCCTTGCAGATGGCGCCGTCGCCATCAAAAACATGACCTTGGATGCGAATATTTTCCCCCTCCATATCTCCTTCATTCGCGGTCAGATCTTCTGCGAAAATACCCGTTATGCCGACGAAATTTGGCAGGCAACCAATATGAACATAAGGACCCGCCGTTTGGGACGGGCTTTCCTTCAGCGGCTCTTGTACGTTGCTTGCCGCTGGAGCCGTTGTCAAAGCACGCAAATCGACCATCCTAATTTCCCTCCAGCTTATTTTCAAACAAGGTTGATTTGGGTCCGCGCAGCACGAGATCGAAGCGATAACTACGGATATCCATGGGTATCGTATTTTCCATATCCAGGTTCGCCGTAAGTTGATCAATCGCTCGCGGATCGCCGATAGCCCGGAGGATGGGGCAGATTTTTATATGTGGGTCACCCTCAAAATACATTTGCGTTATCAGTCTTTGGGCAAAGCCTGATCCGAAAAGCGAGAAATGAATATGCGACGGTCGCCAATCGTTCCCGCCATTGGGCCAAGGGTAGGGCCCGGGCTTAACCGTGCGAAAGGAGTAGTTACCGTCGTTGTCCGAAACACAACGCCCGCACCCACCAAAATTCGGATCAAGCGGCGCGAGGTACCTGTCGTTCTTATGTCTATACCGCCCACCGGCATTAGCCTGCCATATCTCAATCAGGGCATTGGCAACGGGCCGCCCCGCCTCATCCATAATTTTGCCTTGAACAATGATACGCTCGCCCAGGGCGCTCTCGCCTTCCGCCGCATAATTGACAAGTAAATCATCATCCCTCTTGCCCAGGGTTGAATGACCGAAGACCGGCCCCGTTGTATCGCCCAAGGATTGCGGGATTGCGATCAGTTTTTGCTGAGGCGCACGATAGATTGTCGAGCGATAATCAGGAAACAGAGCCGCTGGATGCCAGACCCTATCGCGTGGTGCCAACGTTGTATTTCGTCCGCTCATACCTCTGCCTCCTTGTCCATTTCAGCAAACACCGCTTTCGCTACTTTAATCCCGTGGTTCGCATGGGGCACACCGGCATAGATCGCGACATGCATCAAGGCTTCGCGGATATCGTCGCGGCTTGCGCCGGTGTTCGCTGCGCTCCGAATATGCAGAGCCAGTTCTTCATAATGACCGAGGCCTGCCAACAACGCGATTGTCACCATGGACCGTTCCCGTTTGGTCCAGTGATCGCCGGACCAGACATGCCCCCAGGCACCATCGGTAATCATTGCCTGAAACGGCGCATCAAATGCTGTTTTACTGGTCTCCGCGCGATCTACATGGGCATCGCCAAGAACAGATCGCCGGGTCTTCATGCCTTGCAGCCTCAGCTTCGTCTTTTCGTCTCTATCCATTCTAATTTTCCATAAAGTGCCGTAAAGTGGTTGAGCCTATTCCAACGGCAATCCTGCATAATTCTCAGCAAGCGACCGGGAAGCCGTCTCCGAACCCGCTATGTGGTCAAACTCCGCCCGCTGCATTTTCTTCTCAAACGGGCTGAAATCGGGGAATTGGTGCAGCATTGTCGACATAAACCAGGAGAACCGCTCCGCTTTCCAAACCCGCCTTAGGCAGGTTGCTGAGTAATTCTCCAAATATGTAGCATTCCTGTTTTTATAAAAATCAATGAGGGCTCGGGATAGAATACGGACATCAGACACAGCCAGGTTCAATCCTTTTGCGCCGGTCGGGGGAACAATATGAGCGGCGTCGCCTGCCAGAAACAAATTCCCGTATCGCATTGGCTCGGCAACAAAGGACCGGAGCGGCGCAATAGACTTTTCAAAAGACGGTCCGCGTAAAAGATGCTTTGCCGTATCCTCACCAATACGAATAACCAGTTCGTCCCAAAACCGATCATCAGACCAATCCGCGACATCATCTTCGGCCGCGCACTGGATATAATAACGGCTGCGGGTTTTAGAGCGCATCGAGCAGAGGGCAAATCCACGTTCATGATGCGCATAAATCAACTCCTCCGCAACCGGCGGACGTTCTGTTAAAACGCCAAGCCAGCCAAAGGGATAAACACGTTCATAAGTTTTCAGAATATCGGCCGGAATTGCCTGCCTGGCAACGCCATGGAACCCGTCACAGCCCGCGATAAAGTCACACTCAATTTCGACAGTTTCACCGTCCTTTGTGTACCGCACCTTTGGCTTTGCCTGGATCACATCATGAGGCTCGACATTATTCACGGAAAAAATGATTTCGCAGCCTTGAGCCAGACGTCTTTTAATTAGGTCCTTCGTGACTTCCGTTTGGCCATACACCATCACCTGTTTTCCAGTCAGCCCCGCAATATCGATACGATGATGGTCACCATTAAATGACAAGTCAAATCCGCTATGTGGCAGTCCTTCCGCGTGCAAACGATCACCAACACCCGCTTCTTCCAGCGCTTCAACGGTTCCTGTTTCCAACACGCCGGCCCTTATCCGGGCTTCAATCCGTTCCCGTGTCTGGCGATCAAGAATGATGCTATCGATACCTTCGTTATGCAGCAATTGTGAGAGCAAAAGACCGGCGGGACCGGAGCCTATGATGCAGACTTGCGTTTTTTTTATTTTCATCACAATCAAGCACCTCTTTTCATTAATTCTCCGACGTGACGATCTGGCGGACAATTAACGAGTGTCAACGTCTGCTCCCAATAAGGCAATAGTGAAATTCTATATAACGTCGGAAATTTAGGCGACGGTCTTTCAATTCTGGCCGACCGAAATGACGATGCCACCTCATCTCGCTAGTCACGCACTTGCGAGAATCTCATCATGAAAGATTGTGTAGCAAATAAGCCTGTGCACTATCTCGGACAGCGAGTTGATCAAGACTGGCATTGCGGGAGAGGGATAATAATTAGCGAAGAAACCCCTCAAATATCTCGTCATCGCCGATCATGCCCACAAGCTTTCCATTCTCGGCAAACAGCACCGGTGATCCGGTTTTATGCCTGATCTCAATCACATCGCGTAACATAATATCGGGAGAGGCGACCGCAAAATTCGTATCGGCAAGCGCAGAAATACCGTCGTCAGTAGAGAAAATGACAATTTCAGACGCAATCCCGTTCGATGTGGCGGAGGTTGGCTTGCCCTCGCCATCCAGCCTCACACGACAGTACCCGGCGCGGTCCAGCAACAATTCATCCGCGTCCCGCGGGATATCTGACGCTGCTGTCATCAATGTCCGGCCGCGCAGCACATTCAGCGGGTTCATATGTCCGACGAAATCAGCGACATAGTCATTGGCGGGATTGCGAACAATATCTTCAGGTTCTCCATATTGGACGATACGCGCCTGATCCATGATCGCAATTCTATTGCCTATTTTAAGGGCCTCATCAAGGTCATGACTAACAAAATAATGGTCTTCTGCATTTTCTCCTGTAACGCCAACAGCTCATCCTGAAGCCGGTTGCGAATAAGCGGATCCAGCGCAGAAAAAGGCTCATCCATCAGCAAAATATCCGCGTCCGTCGCAAAGGCTCGGGCAAGACCAACCCGTTGTTGCATTCCCCCGGAGAGCTCGTGAACGAACTTGTCTTTCCATTGATCCAACTGAACCAATTCAAGTTTCTCGGCAACGATCGCCGCCCGTTGCTGTTTGTCCATGCCGCGGAGTTCCAAGCCGAAGCCAACATTCTCTTCAACGGAGCGCCAGGGTAGAAGCGCGAATTGCTGAAAGACCATGGAAATACGATGCATCCGCAAATGCCGGAGTGTTTTCTGATCACAGCTGGCCAGACTTATCTGCTGTCCATCATGCTCTACGAGGACATCGCCGCGGGAGACTTTATTCAAGCCGTTGACAGCCCTGAGCAGCGTTGATTTCCCAGATCCCGAGAGCCCCATCAGCACGCAGATTTCGCCTGCCTCGACGGCCATCGACGCGCCAGCCACCCCTAAAATTGCGCCGGTTTCCTCTAGAATTTTCTGACGATCCGCCCCTTGATCCAATAACTTCAGAGCGGGTGCCAAGGCGTCGCCGAAGATAATATCCACGTCTTTGAACTCGACAACTGCCATATTATTTACCCTCCTTATGCGGAGGTTGTTTGCAGACACGGTCCAGCAAAATCGCGATGATGACGATGGCGAGCCCGGCTTCAAATCCTTTGGCAATATTCACCGTGTTCAGCGCCCTGAGGACAGGCACCCCAAGACCCGGGGCTCCAACCATTGCCGCAATGACGACCATGGACAGGCAGAGCATGATACATTGTGTAACGCCTGCTGTAATGGTGGGTGCAGCATGGGGGAGTTCAATTTTCCAGAGAATTTGACGCCGCGTTGCCCCAAACGCTTCTCCAGCCTCGACCAAGGCTTTGGGAACGCCCGTAATCCCAAGATACGTCAGGCGTATGGGCGCCGGGATGGCAAAGATGACGGTAGAAATCAGGCCGGGAACCACCCCTAGGCCAAACATTATCATCGTCGGGATCAGATAGACGAAAGTCGGAATTGTCTGCATCAAATCCAGAATTGGCCGCAACACCGTATAAAAACCGGGCCTATGGGCTGCCATTACGCCGAGCGGCACACCAATGATCACGCAAGTCAATGTTGAAAACAGGATCAAACCGAGCGTACGCACTGTTTCTTCCCAATATCCAAGATTGATCACGAGCAAAAGCGAGATGATAATGAGCGCAGAAAGCTTCCAGCTGCGGTGCAAGGCATAGGCACCGACAGCAAAGATCGCCACCAGCAAAAGTGGCGGGCACCAAAGCATAAGGTTGACGAGTCCGTCGATTACAAGCGCCAGCGCATCGGAAAAGCTGTCAAAAATCCAGGCACCATGATCCAGCAACAGATCGACACCATCCCTGATCCAGTTTCCAAGCGGAATTTTATGGTCGGTGAGCCATTCCATGCGTTGTCCCCTCTTCTGATTTCCGGCCGTTCGCTAGACTAGTAAAAAAAGGCCGGGAGGAAACCCGGCCTAAATTTTAGTCTACATGCCCAGCGACTTTTTAAGTGCTGCCGATGCATCCCCGTCGTCAAAGGTCGTCACACCCGATAACCAGGTCATTGGAACATCCGGATGTTTTTTGAGCCAAGCTGCTGCTGCTTTTTTTGGATCCTCTCCATCGTCCAGAATAGCGCCCATGATTTCATTTTCCATCTCCAACGAGAATTTGAGGTTCGAAATCAGTTTTCCAGCATTAGGGCATTCCTGCAGATAGCCTTCGCGGACATTGGTCCAAACTTCCGCACCGCCAAAATTTGGGCCAAAATAATCATCGCCGCCAGACAAATACGTCATATCGAACTTCGCATTCATCGGATGCGGCGCCCAGCCCAGAAAGACCACCCATTCTTTTTTACGATCTGCGCGTGCCACCTGTGCCAGCATCCCCTGTTCGCTGGATTCTACGACATCAAATTCTTTCAACCCAAAGGCGTCCTTGTCAATCATGTCCTGTATCAGGCGATTCCCGTCATTGCCAGGTTCAATTCCGTAGATTTTACTGTCGAGCTGATCCTCATGCTTGGCAATATCTGCAAAGCTTTTAATGCCGCCGTCTGCCGCCGCTTTATTGACTGCCAAAGTATATTTTGCCCCGGACAAGTTCATTCCGATTGATTCAACGGAGCCATCTTTAAGGTACGGTTCAATATCTCCCGCCATGCTTGGCATCCAGTTTCCCAGGAAGATATCAATATCGCTGTTTTTTAAACTGGCATAAGTAACCGGCACCGACAATACGGTGTCAGTCGGCTCATAGCCCAATGCTTTCAGAACGACGGACGCGGCCGCCGTCGTCGCCGTAATGTCTGTCCAACCAACGTCTGAAAATCGCACTTTTTTGCATGACGCCGCATCCGCCGCCAAAACGCTCGTGCTAAATCCGAAAATGGCCACTCCAAGAACCAATAAACCCTGTGATAGCTTTTTTAACATTTTTTTGAATTCCCCGTTATGAGTTACTGTTCAATCGTGCGCGCCCGCGCAGGGATGAACCATTCACCGTCCGTCAGTTACTATAGAGTAGCCGACTTTCGGCGTAACAACAAACTCAGATCAAGATCCATCTCAACTCGTTTCACATTGAGACATTCAGGATGGGGCGCCTGTAAACGTTATAGCCCAAGTAACTTGACCAAGGGTTTCTGTCTTTACTGGATTAACCTGGCTACCACAAATTTCCGACGCGAAGTTAAGTAAACGGATTTCATTCGTAGATACTATTGGGCTTATTAGAAGAAAATTACTTGAACTTAGATGATACGGAATTTACGGTCATCGCAAGAAAACCCATTCCGTCATTTCAGGACTTCACCTGAAATCATTCGGCGGGTTGGGAGGAGAGAACAGTCGGATGTCAGACGCTTTAACACTTATAGAATTACTTGAACACGGTCATGACGATGCACCCGCCATCGGCGCGCCGGGCAGGCCGCATTTAACATACCTCGGGCTTAGAGAATTGGCCTCAAAAACTGTGGCTGGGCTGAATAACCTGGGTATTGGCCGGCAGGATCGTGTTGCGATTGTCCTGCCAAACGGGCCTGAAATGGCAAGCGCTTTCGTCACCATAGCCTGTGGTGCCACGACGGCACCGCTAAACCCCAATTACACGGCCGATGAGTTTGAGTTTTATCTATCAGATCTTAACGCAAAGGCTCTGGTTGTTATGGAGGGAAGCGAAAGTACCGCCGTTGCCGCCGCAAAAAAACTGGGCGTGGTGGTTTTTGAACTGAAAGTTCCGGACGGCGCGGCTGCAGGTGTTTTCGAGCTCACCGGGTCTTCCCTGGGCACAGCTAAACTGCCCGGCAACGCCCAAACTGAGGACACCGCATTAATCCTGCACACCTCAGGGACCACGTCGCGCCCAAAAATCGTTCCCCTTAGTCACACCAATGTCTGCGCTTCGGCAAGAAACATCGCCCGGTCTTTGAACCTTGTAGGCGAGGACCGATGTCTGAATGTCATGCCGCTTTTTCATATCCACGGGCTCATTGCCGCGGTCCTGTCATCGCTTCAGGCTGGCGCGAGTGTCACCTGCACCCCGGGCTTTAATGCCCTGAAATTCTTTGCATGGCTCGATGCGGTCAAGCCCAGCTGGTATACAGCTGTGCCGACCATGCATCAGGCCATTCTGGCGCGCGGAGAACGTAATCAGGAAATCGTGGCAAATGCCGGATTGAGATTTGCGCGATCATCTTCCGCCTCACTGCCTCCCCAGGTTATGACCGCGCTGGAAGAGATGTGGAACTGCCCGGTGATTGAGGCCTACGGAATGACGGAGGCCGCCCATCAAATGGCGGTAAATCCATTACCTCCGGCCAAGCGAATTCCGGGGAGCGTGGGAATAGCCTCAGGGCCAGAAGTTGCCATTATGTCGCAAGACGGGGCGTTATTAAATGCGGGTGAAACCGGAGAAATTGTTATCCGTGGTGATAATGTCACCAAGGGCTATGAGAATAACCCGAAAGCGAACGCCGAAGCCTATACAAATGGATGGTTCCGAACCGGTGACCAGGGCATCATGACGGAAGACGGTTACATATCGATCACAGGACGATTGAAAGAAATTATCAACCGTGGCGGCGAGAAAATATCACCTCGCGAGGTCGACGAAGTCCTGATGAACCATCCCGCTGTTGAGCAAGTCGTGACATTTGCAATACCGCATGAAAAACTGGGGGAGGACGTCGCCGCAGCTGTTGTCCTTCGGGAGGATCAGACGACGACGGAAGCCGAGCTCAAGGCGTTTGCCGCTGAAAGCCTGGCCGCCTTCAAGGTGCCGCGCACAATTACATTTCTCGCGGAAATACCAAAAGGAGCTACGGGTAAATTGCAACGAATTGGAATGGCAGAAAAATTGGGGTTAGTATAATGCGTATTTGTATTTTCGGCGCTGGCGCTATCGGCGGTTATGTTGGGGCCATGCTTGCGCGTCAGGGCGATGCTGAAATTTCGCTGATTGCCCGCGGGCCGCATCTGGCGGCGATTCGTGAAAACGGGTTGACGCTTGAAACTGAAGGACAAACTTTCGTCCAAAAAAATGTGACGGCGACAGATAACCCCGCGGAACTTGGTGTGCAGGATTTTGTCATTATTGCGCTAAAAGCACATTCGGTTCCCGCCGTTATTAGCACAATACAGCCGCTGCTTGGTCCTCATACTGCCATTGTCACAGCGCAGAACGGCGTCCCCTGGTGGTATTTTTACGGCGTTGAGGGAATTCATAAGAACAAGCGCATCAAGGCCGCGGATCCGGAAGGCGTCATTTGGGACGGGATTGGTCCTGAGCGCGCCATCGGATGTGTCGTCTATCCGGCGGCGGAAGTGACCAAACCCGGCGTTATCACCCATAGAGCCGGTGATCGCTTTCCGGTTGGTGAGCCTTCGGGCGAGCGCACCGACCGCGTTGCAAGTCTTTCACGGCTACTGATATCTGCCGGTCTAAAAGCACCGGTTCGCACGAAAATTCGGAATGACATCTGGGTCAAGCTCTGGGGAAATCTCAGCTTCAATCCGATTTCAGCAATCACCAACGCCACATTGGACAAAATTTGCGATGATCCGGAAACGCGTACACTTATCAGAACAATGATGCTGGAAGCGCAAGTTGTTGGCGAAGCACTCGGCGTCAATTTTCCGATTGACGTCGATAAAAGGATCGAGGGCGCCGCCGGGGTCGGTGCCCACAAAACGTCAATGCTGGTGGATCTGGAAAGTGGTCGTCCCATGGAGATTGACGCGATTGTGACATCCGTGCAGGAGCTTGGGTTGATCACAGGCTGCAAGACACCTGCCATTGATACCGTCGCCACGCTGGTAAAACTAAAGGCGACCGTGGCCGGTTGCTACTAGGGTCCCGCCCCCAGGCCATATTTAATGACGCGGCGGCAGGGGCACCAGTCCGCAGGTTCTGAGGACCGTCGTGATAATTGCATTCGTCGCCATATCAAAATCCAATGGTTCGAGGCCGTTTTTGCGTCCAAGAATGGCCGACCATTGGGCCTCAAAATCTGCCCAGGTCTGGGTCATGATCCAGATATGAAAAATAAGGCGTTTACTATCAACCGAGGCCATTCTCCCCTGCTCAATCCATTTATCGAGAATGGCGGACTTTTCCTCGACCCAGTCTTTCAATTCGGTAGAGAGGTAGGAATTAATCCGCGGGGCGCCGCGGATTATCTCGTTGGCAAAAACCCGGGAGGCTTCGGGGCGACGCTGTGAGAGTTCCATCTTGCCCCGAATATACTCGCTCAATGTCGCGGCAGGATCGTCATTTTCTCCCAGCCCCTTGAAGGAGGAAAGCCAGAGGTCGACGATATCGTCCAGAACCGCCCGATACAGTTTCTCCTTGGTACCGAAATAATAATGGATGTTGGCCTTGGGCAGATTTGCCTCCGCGGCGATGGCGGCGGTCGTTGACCCTCGAAACCCCGACGACGCAAAAACCTTTTCGGCAGCCTTCATAATCCGCTCGATATTTGCCTTGCGGATTCGCCCTTGCGCATTTCCCTCTACAGCCTGGTCCACAGATTCTTCCATCACTCTACATAAATTCGTTTTTGGCATTACCTAACAACCTGAAAATCCACTATTTTCCGCCGGGGTGCAACTATTTTTAAAAAAACTTGACCATTTGGTCAGATTTTGGCTATGTTTTTTTACAGAAAATAATTGTCGGCACCAAACGCCGCTATCCGGTTTCAACAGGGGACTGAAAGTTATGAGCGATATCGCACCCAAGCGATTGTCTGACGACGTGTTGGCGCATAATTTTTCTGACATTTATCCGCCATTAGACAGTGGATCGGCGCATATTGAAGCGAGCCGATGCTATTTTTGTTATGATGCGCCCTGTATGGAAGCCTGCCCGACCGGCATTGATATTCCAAATTTTATTCGCAAGATTTCGACGGAAAATATCCGGGGTTCAGCGCTTGATATTCTCGACGAGAACATTATGGGCGGGGCCTGTGCCCGCGTTTGTCCAACTGAGGTGTTATGCGAAGGGGCCTGTGTGCGGACGGCGCAGGAAAACAAACCTGTTGTAATCGGAAAATTGCAGCGCTATGCCACCGATTGGCTCATGAAAAGCGGCGAAAACCCCTACAGCAAAGGCGCAACGACAGGTAAAAAAGCCGCCATTATCGGCGCTGGTCCGGCCGGTCTCTCGGCGGCACATCGCCTTGCCAGATTTGGCCATGAGGTAACGATTTTTGAGGCCCTGCCCAAATC
>NVRR01000055.1 GCA_002732675.1 Sneathiella sp.
TTGAAGGTATATTCGTTATCGACGAGATTTTGTAGCCCGCGCACACTCGCGCTGAGTTCCGGATACTGGTTGGTTTTCATAGCGGCGGTCTGGTCTCCCAGCACATCGATTTGAATGTCGGCGTTTTTCACCTGCAGATTTTGCGCGCGCACCATGTTAAGCGCCTGCTCAAGCGTCAGCAAGGGCTCCGCCGCCGCAGGGGCGGGGGCACTAAAAAAACCGCCACAGAGGAGCGCGATTGACACAAAACGGTAGAGGTTTGACATACTGGCTTTCATTCTGGCTGCATCTTAAATGCCGACCGAAAAACCATAACTTTCTGCTACTGAATTGTCAAAAAGCTTATCCGCAATCCGTCATAAAAACCGCCTTGGAATACAATGGCATATCTAATTAGTCAGCGCTGCCAACGGTCAGGCCGCGTGCCGTTGCTGGCCGGGATTCGCAGCGGGCGGCCCAGGCTATTGTTTTCTCAAACTCGGCGACATTGAGAAATTCGCCTGCCTCATAAAAACCACTCAAGACCCGGACCCAGGGGAAAATCGCCATATCAGCGATGGTATAGTCTGTCCCCATGATAAAATCACGGTCCTTGAGGCGCTCTTCCAGGACGGCCAGAAGACGCCGGGTTTCGTTTTTATAGCGCTCCGTTGGATAGGGGTCCTTGCAGGTTTCCTTGGCGAAGCGGTAGAAATGTCCGAACTGGCCGAACATCGGCCCAATGCTGCCGATCTGAAAAAACAGCCATTGAATACATTCATTTTTCTCGACGGGGTCGCTGGGGATAAACTGGCCGGTTTTTTCGGCGAGATACAGCAAAATAGCCCCGGATTCCATCATCGTCACCCGGCACCCGCCATAGCCATCGGGATCAATCATTGCCGGAATTTTCGAGTTTGGGTTAATCGCCTTGAAAGCTTCCGTAAACTGATCCCCCTCCATAATATTGATCCGGTAGGTATCATAGTCGAGCCCCATTTCTTCGAGTGCAATTGATGCCTTGACCCCGTTCGGTGTGGGCAGGGTATAAAGCTGGATCTTGTCTGCGGTGCTGGGCGGGAACTGTTTTTCGATCAAGGCTTGGCTCATTACGGATGGCTCTTTCTATTTTTACAGGAAACGGCAGTGCTGTCGTATGTAAAGCCTGCGGGTTCAATGTCAATGTCAGGGCTTTGCTACTCTGGCGCCGGATCGGTAGCAAAATCGGCAGGTAGGGTGATTTCAATCAGTTCGAGATCTTCCGAGTGTTCAAGCTCGCGATGGATGATGCCAGGCGGTTGATGGACGCAAGAGCCCGGTTTCAGCAAAACCTCGCCCGTTCCTTCATACCAGAATTTGACCCAGCCTTTCAGGATATAGACCATCTGGAATTCAAGGGTATGAAAATGCTTGTCGCCAACGGCGTGCTTGCCCGGTACGGCGCGGATTACATGGGCACCGAAGCGCCCGCCTGTGGCCTCATGTATCCCAAGATCGCGATATTCGAAGAACCCGCGAAGGCCGCCTGAAAAGTCCTTGTCGTCGGCGTGCTTAACCGTCATTTTCATTGCTCTCTCCTTCTTTTAGGCTGGTATCGCCTTGGGTTCCCGCGTCCGCCAAAGCAGCATTGCCATTATAAACATATTCAGCATATTCCAGGCGATTCCGTTGATAAAGGCCACCTCATACGACCCGGTCAGGTCATAAATCAGCCCCGAGAGCCAGCCGCCAAGCGCCATACCCATCACCGTCATCATCATCACCATGCCGACCCTCTCTCCGGCTTCTTTCGCGGGCAGATATTCGCGGACAATAATCGCGTAGCTCGGCACCAGCCCGCCTTGCGAAAGGCCAAACACCAGCGAGACCACATAAAGCGAGACAAGGCCATCGAAGGGCAGATAGAGAAACAGCGCCATGCATTGCAGGAAGGATCCAATCAGTACCGTTCGGACACCGCCAATATAATCGGCAAGGAGACCGGACAGCAGCCGGCTGACAATGCCGCCCATGAGCATCAAGGAGAGCATCTGCGCGCCCGCCGCCAGGCCAAACCCGAGATCGGCGCAATAGGCAACGATATGAACCTGCGGCATGGACATGGCAACGCAGCAGCTGATCCCGGCCAGACTGAGCAGAATTTGTATAGCCCTCGGCGAGATATCGATCTTTTGCATTCTTGTCGGTGCCGGGACTTCTGTTTCTATCTCCGTCACGATGTGGTGCGGGATACGGCGGCGGAGCAGCAGGGCCAGCGGCAACATGACGGCAACCGAGGTGACTGCCGCCAGCAAATATGCGTCGCGCCATCCGCCGGCTTCGATCATTTCCTTGGTGATCAAGGGCCAGATGCTCCCGGCGATATAGTTGCCGCTTGCAACCACCGCGACGGCAATGCCGCGTCGTTTTTCGAACCAGTGGGAGATATCGGCAATCAGCGGTCCAAAGGTAACGGCGGTCCCCAGGCCGATAAAGACCCCCTGAAACAGCGAGAAGCTCCAGATACCGGTTGAGAAGGACCCGAGCGTAAATCCTACTCCGAGCAGCAACGCCGCGCCCATCATTGGCCGGACAATGCCAAAACGGTCAACCAATCGGCCAAAGATCAGATTGCCGACGGCGAAACCGAGCATCGTCGCTGTAAAGGGAATGGAGGCGTCAGATCGGGTGACGCCAAATTCCGTCTGAATTTCGGGAAGGACGACCACCACCATCCACATGCCGCCGCTGCTGATGGCGGCGATCAGGACAGAACAGCCCAAGCGAAACCAGGAATAGCGGCTATCGAGAAAAGCAGCGCTGGACGCCGGGTTGTTGGTTTGAGGGGTCACTGGCGGAGCCTTGGAAACCGAGCAGATTTGCCCGTGAGAATTATTGACTTTTTTCGAGCCTAGCACAGAGGTCCGCGAATAAATATCCCTTTGATACTGAATAAATTAGGAGGTCCCGACACCAAGCTTGGCACGGATAATTGTTTGAATTCGAGAACTATCAGTTTAAGCTTGCCACCATGGACATAGACAGCATACGCAGCCTGCTGCTGGACGGATGGGAGCGAGGAATTACGCTTGCCACCGATACCGACGTTCTGGCGCAGCTTTTTGGCGTGTTCGCCGGGCTTGTGATTGCCTATTTCGGTCGTCGCCGGTTTCAATCGATGATGGCCGCCGCGGCGGCAAAACTGACCCCGAATTCGCCCTTTGCCCGGGGTCTTGATATTCTATCGGCATTGGCACTCCCGCTTATCTGGCTGATTATTGAATTCGCCTTGCTGGCGATTTTTCAGGGCGTCGGTCCGCCATCCGTGATCCTGAGTGCTGTTTGCTCGCTGCTGACTGCTTGGATTGTCATTTTTATTGTCACCAGTCTGGCGCAAAACAAGATATGGGCGCGGCTGGTGGCGTTCTGCGCCTGGACCATCGCTGCGCTCAATATCCTCGGGCTGCTGACCCCGACCCTGGACTTTCTGGAGAGTCTCGCGTTTCGAATGGGGGATACCCACATTTCCATGCTCGGCATTGCAAAAGCCATTGTTGTCGGCATTATTGTTTTGTGGATTACCTTTGGCCTCTCGCGCTTTCTGGAGGCGCAGATCCACAAATCGGAAGCCCTGACACCATCGGTTCAGGTGCTCACGGCAAAACTGGTGCGTGTCGCGCTGATCGCGGTAGCGGTCATGATTATCCTCTCCAATTCCGGGATCAATATCACCGCTTTTGCCGTATTCAGTGGCGCCATTGGTGTTGGTATCGGTTTTGGCCTGCAGAAAATTGTTTCCAACTTGATCAGCGGCATTATCCTGCTGCTGGATCGCAGCATCAAGCCTGGCGATGTAATTGAGGTGGGCCAGACTTATGGTCGGGTGAATACCATGGGCGCGCGTTATGCGTCGGTGATTACCCGCGATGCCATGGAATATCTGATTCCCAATGAAGACCTGATCACGCAACAGGTGGTTAATTGGTCCTACAGCTCCCGTAATGTGCGGCTTAAGGCGCCCATCGGTGTTTCCTATGCCTCCAATATTCCAGAGGTCATTGCGCTCGTGGAAAAGACGGCCGCGATGGTGAGCCGTGTTCTCGCCGATCCGCCGCCGCGCTGCCTGATGCGCGGCTTTGGCGACAGTGCTATTGATCTGGAGCTGCGGTTCTGGATTGGTGATCCGGAGTCAGGCTGCCGCAATGTGACCAGCGAGGTCTTGATCAGCATCTGGCAGGCTTTCAAAGACAACAATATTGATATTCCCTTCCCGCAACGCGATGTGCGTGTGGAGATGGTGCGGGCATCCTCTGATTAACAAGAATAGAAAGGCGAAAACAATGATTGAGAATACCATCGCCAACTGGCATGAGATCGTACAATCTCGCGACCCTTCAGGGCTGGACGCCTTGCTTCATGACGATGCGGTGTTCCACTCCCCGGTGGTGCATATGCCGCAAAAGGGCAAGCATATTACCCGGATGTATCTAACCGCCGCTTTTCAGGTCCTGTTTAGCGAAGATTTCTCTTACGTGCGTGAAATTGTTGGCGACCGGGACGCGGTTCTGGAATTCACCACCACCATCGACGGGATTACGGTAAACGGTGTTGATCTGATCTCCTGGGGTGATGACGGGCGGATTACAGATTTCAAAGTTATGTTGCGGCCCCTAAAAGCCGTTAATCTTATCCATCAGAAAATGGCCGAGATGCTGCAAAAAGCGTCATAAAGCCGACTATTTTCAAAATAGATCACATCGCGGCATGACAAGCGTTTGTTTCGAGACAAGTAGGTAAATTAAGTTGGGGGCGCTATGACGCAAGATCAAATTCTGTTGTTTTCCCTGTTTGGGGTGGTGTTTGGATTACTGATCTGGGGCCGCTGGCGCTACGATCTGGTGGCTTTCGTCGCGCTGATCATTGCCCTGGTTCTGGGGTTGATCCCGACCAATCTGGCCTTTTCCGGCTTTGGCCATCCGGCGACGATTATTGTCGCCTTGGTGCTTGTTATCTCCCGGGGACTGGTCAATTCCGGGGCGGTTGATTTGATTACCCGCCGCCTGACGGCACTGGATCTGAAACTTTCCAGCCATATTGCCGCCATGAGCGGGCTTGGCGCGGTTTTTTCCGCCTTTATGAATAATGTGGCAGCGCTGGCGCTTTTGATGCCAGTCGATCTTCAAGCCGCGGCGAGAGCCAAACGAGCACCGCGTATCACCCTGATGCCGCTGGCGTTCGCGACTATTCTGGGCGGGCTTGTGACCCTGATCGGGACTCCGCCCAATATCATTATCGCCTCCTATCGGGAGGAGGCGCTCGGCGCACCTTTCACCATGTTTGATTTTGCGCCTGTCGGAATTGTCTGCGCTCTGGTCGGGATTGTCTTTATTGTCCTGGTTGGCTGGCGGCTTATTCCCGGGGCTCGCGACGGGAAAAGCCCCGCTGGAGAACTGATGGATGAGGAAGGTTATCTTGCCGAGCTGGTCGTGCCAGAAACGTCATCAATCGTTGGCAAACTGGTTCGGGACCTGGATGATGACGCCGATGACAATGATGTGGCCATGGTCGGCCTTGTCCGCCGCGGCAAGCGTCTGGCAGGGCAGGCGCGGAATGTAGAAATTCGCAGCAACGATATACTGGTGGTGGACGCCAGCCCCAAGGCTATCGATCAGTTTCGCGGCGCCCTGAAGCTGGAATTCGACGGCGAACAGCGGCATGAAAAAGTGGCGTCGGGCGGGATGTCCCTAACGGAGGTCGTCGTCCCTAAATATTCACGTATTGAAGGGCGCTCCGCCATGTCGCTCCGGCTGTTAGCGCGCCATGGGGTAACGTTGCTTGGTGTTTCCCGGCAGGGGAAGAAATTTCGTGACCGGGTGCGTCACCTTGATATAGAGGCCGGGGATATCTTGCTCCTGCTCGGGCCAAGTAATCAAGTGCCGGAGGTGGCACAATGGCTTGGCGTGCTGCCACTTGCCGAACGCGGGCTGTCGGTCACTCAATATCGCCGGGCCGGGCTCGCCGCCGGTATTTTTGCCGCCGCCATCGCGGTCGCGAGTTTCGGCGGGCTTTATCTCGCTGTCGCCTTGGCCATCGTCGTCGCTGCCTATGTGGCTCTCGATATCGTCCCCATACAGGAGGTGTATCATCAGATCGAATGGCCGGTGATTGTCCTGCTCGGCTCGATGATCCCTCTCGGCGCAGCGCTGGAGGCCTCGGGCGGGACGACGCTTATTGCCGATGGCATTGTTGAGCTAACGACCGGGTTGCCGGTGGCGGTGGTGCTTTTTGTTCTGATGGTGGTGGTGATGACCCTGTCGGATGTGCTGAATAACACCGCGACCGCCGTTATTGGTGCGCCGATCTCACTTGAGATTGCGACGAAGCTTGGTGTGTCACCGGATCCGTTCCTGATGGCGGTCGCCGTTGCCGCATCCTGCGCCTTTCTGACCCCTATCGGGCATAAGAATAATACGCTGATCATGGGTCCCGGCGGCTACAAATTCGGGGATTACTGGCGCATGGGCTTGCCGCTCGAAATACTGGTGATCGCGGCTGCGGTTCCGGCTATATTGCTGTTCTGGCCGCTTTGAGAAGACGATTTGTTTAATTTGCTTAGACATGGATAGGAAACGGAACTGATGATGTTAAAAGGAAAAGTCGCCGTTATTACGGGCTCCACGTCCGGTATTGGTGAAGGATATGCGCGGGCGTTGGCCTCGGAAGGCTGCGATATCATGCTCAACGGGCTTGGCGCGCCAGCCGATATTGAAGCCGTGCGCCAGTCTATCGAGACGGACTATGGCGTGCGCTGTCTTTTTCACGGCGCCGATATGACCAAGGTCCCAGAAATCGAGGATCTGTTCAAAACCATGGAGACCGAGTTTGGCGGCACAGATATCCTGATCAATAATGCCGGCATCCAACACGTAGCACCGATTGATGAATATCCGCTGGATAAGTGGGACGCTATTATCGCCATTAACTTATCCGCGGTCTTTCACACGACCCGGCTCGCTATCCCCATGATGAAGCGCCGCGGCTGGGGCCGGATTATCAATACCTCCTCGGCCCACGGATTGATCGCCTCGCCGAACAAGGGTGCCTATACGGCCGCGAAACATGGGGTTGCCGGATTTACCAAGGCGACGGCGCTGGAGGTTGGGCCCTATAATATCACCGCCAACGCCATTTGCCCGGGCTATGTCTGGACCACATTGGTGGAGAAACAGATCCCCGATATCGCCAAAACCCGGAATATGACCGAGGAAGAGGTTATCAATAACGTGATGCTCGACATGGCGGCTACCAAGAAATTTACGACCATCGAACAGGTGGCATCATTGGCGCTCTATCTCTGCAGTGATATGGCCCAGAATATTACCGGCAGTATGCAATCCATCGATGGCGGCTGGACCGCGCAATAACCGGAGGGGTAGATGACTGACGGCGCAATCGACCTCATCCTGTTGGGGAAGCCGCGCGATATTGGCGGATTTGATGTCCGCCGATTACTCCCTCAGGCCAAACGTCGGGCGGTTGGCCCCTTTGTGTTTCTCGATCATATGGGCCCGACCGTTATTCCGGCTGGCAGCGGTATGGACGTAAAGCCGCATCCGCATATTGGGCTGGCGACGGTCACTTATCTCTATGAAGGCGCTATCCTGCATCGCGACAGCGTCGGTTCGGTACAGGAAATTTCCCCGGGCGATGTGAATTTGATGACCGCAGGGTGCGGTATTACCCATTCGGAACGAAGCAGCGATGCGGCCCGCGCCACCGATCAGGCCGTTAATGGTTTGCAGATGTGGGTGGCGCTTCCCGCCGAAGATGAAGAGATGGCACCGGCTTTTAGTCACACGCCAAAGGCTTTATTACCACTGGTCTCGGGTGCGGGTTGGAGGGGCCGGGTTGTTGTGGGCGAACTATTTGGCGAAACATCACCCGTTGTCACGAGAAACCGGCTGTTCTTTGGCGATTTGCAATTGCAGGCTGGGGCGGAGCTGGCTTTTACGCCCGCCTATGACGAGGCCGCGGTTTATGTGGTCTCGGGGAGCGTCAAGATTGATGGAGAGCGCGTGGAAGAGGGTAGTCTCGCAATCTTGAAAGATCGAGAAGGCGGTTTGATCACGGCGTCCGGGAACACCGTGATAGCAGTACTTGGCGGAGATAGCTTGCCCGAGCCGCGCCATATGTACTGGAATTTTGTCTCCACCCGTAAACAACGCCTTGAGCAGGCAAAAGACGACTGGCAGCAGCAGGCGTTTGATAAAGTTCCCGGCGATAGTGAATTTACTCTCCTGCCTGAGCACCCCTAGCATTAAAGTTGCCTTAAAAACACACCTGTAACGCTACGAGTTATTGACTCTATTTCAGTATAGAACGTAGGATAACTCTTTAATATGATACGAAGGTGGCGGTTTTCTGCCCTTCTCAATTCATATTAATTTAAGATTATTTACCTAAGATTATATTCCTAAGGAAGAAATGGAATTCAAGGTTGGTAAGATGGAACTCAACTGCAAAAATGATGCGTTTATTTCAAGCGTGACATTTAGCGATGCCGAACGAGATAGCGGCAGGCCAAACGAAGACAACATTCTAAAGACCGCTGAGCTTCTTGGTGAGCATGGTTTCGTCAGAATGGTAAATGTTTTCAACCCAAAAATGCTATCCAATTTGGACTCTCATTACCGCAATCGGTACAGCTCCTACCTTCACAACACTAATAGGCCCAACAGGCGTCCGCTATTCACAGTTGATGTTGAAGGCCCTTTCAACGATTCCGAATTTTTTGCTCATCCGCTTATTATTCCGGTCATAAAAAAAATGCTGGGGGACAACAGTATCCTCGCTGCATTAAGCTCTGTCGTCTCCTTTCCTGGAGCGCCGGACCAGTATATTCATCGGGATGCTAAACAGCTTTTCGGAAAAGATTACAGCGTCGACAAGGATATCCCGGCCTATTCAATTACCGTTTTGATCCCTCTTGTTGACTGCAATCTTCAGACGGGCTGTACTAAAGTTTGGCCCGGCAGCCATCTCTGCGGATGCGAGGAGGATGCATTGAAAGAGCCTCCTATCGACCCAGAGGTTCAAAGAGGCTCCATCCTCATGACAGATGGCCGCCTTGTCCATCGGGGCGGCGCGAATGTTTCCGAGCTTTTACGTCCGCTCGTTTACATGACATATCATTGCCACTGGTATCGGGATTTCGGAGGTTATGAAGATCGTCCTCCTGTCAATATTACGACTAAGGAATTCAAAAAAATTCCCGACAACTACAAACATATGTTCAGTTGGACCAGGGATCCCTATCGCATGATCCGGTTTAAAAACCTATTGAGAAGAGCTATTCCGGGAAGCGCAATAAAACTAATGAGATCGCTGAAATAAAGTGGCCTGTGAAATTTTAGCAGTCGCTCAACTGTCCGGATAACCGGGACCATTTCGCACGCCGCCGGGGATCGGTAAATGATCTTGCCATCACCGATACCTGCCATCAGCAAATTCTCGGGGCAGGCCTATAGTATTTTATGCAGTAGGATGTCAGTTTTTCGGCGATCAGCCGGACGGCCCTGGATTTTTATGACCAGGAAAAATTTAAAATCCCGACAGCCGCAAAGGAATGTTATAATTCTCTGCAATATATTGCCTGACCCTAAAAAATAACAAAAACAAAGGGAAGTTCCATGAACTGGGAAAAAGAAATTGAAGAGCTGAAGCTGCGTCAGAAACTGGCCAAGAAAATGGGCGGCGCAGAAAAGGTTGCCCGTCATGTGAATGCTGGAAAACTGACGGTGCGCGACCGGATTGACAAGCTTCTGGATCCTGGAACTTTTGAAGAAGTCGGCTCGATCACCGGCAAGGTTGAGTATGACGATAATGGCGAATTGGTCGACATGCAGCCCGCCAACCTGATCACTGGGCGCGGACGGCTGGATGGCAAACGTATTGTCGTCGCCGGGGATGATTTTACAGTGCGCGGTGGGGCCAATGATGCGGGCATTCGCGACAAACTGATCCATGTGGAAAAAATGGCCAATAGCCTACAAATGCCTCTGGTGCGTTTGGTGGACGGCACGGGCGGCGGCGGTTCTGTCAAGACGATTGAAACCGAAGGACGGACGTATGTCCCGGCGGTTCTGGGTTGGGACGTCGTTGTCGATAATCTCTCGAAAGTGCCGGTGGTGGCGCTGGCATTGGGATCAACCGCGGGACTTGGCGCCGCGCGTGTGGCGGCCAGTCATTACTCGGTGATGGTCAAGGAAACATCACAGATGTTCGTGGCCGGACCGCCGGTGGTTGCCCGCACTGGGGAGAAACTGACCAAGAACGAACTTGGCGGCTCCCATATTCATACCCGCAATGGTGCCGTCGATGATGAGGCCGATACGGAGGAGGAAGCATTTGAGAGAGCGCGGAAATTCCTCTCCTACCTGCCGTCTTCCGTCTATCAACTACCGCCACGTACTGAACCGACCGATGATCCGGCGCGTTCCGAAGACTGGCTGATTGGGGCCATTCCGCGCAATCCTCGCAAAGTCTATAAAATGCGGAAAATTATCGAAGCTGTTGTCGATGAGGGCAGTTTTTTCGAGATGGGGAAAAAATGGGGCCGGTCCGTTATCACCGGCTTTGTCCGCTTGGATGGCTGGCCGGTGGCGATTATTGCCAGCGATCCCTACCATTACGGCGGGGCCTGGACGGCAGATACTTGCGAAAAAGTCATCCGTTTCGTCGATCTGGTTCAGACATTTCATATGCCGGTGGTTCATCTTGTCGATGTTCCGGGTTTTCTGGTGGGGCGGCAAGCCGAAGATCAGGCAACGATCCGTCATGGGGTTCGGGCGATGACCGCAATTTTCCAGGCGACCGTGCCATGGTGCGCCATGATAGTGCGCAAAACCTATGGCGTTGCGGGGGCGGCGCATATGAACTCGTCGCGGTTTAACCTCCGCTATGCTTGGCCATCGGGAGATTGGGGCTCACTCCCCATCGCCGGCGGGTTGGAGGCGGCCTATAAGGCAGAATTGGAAGCGGCGGACGATCCAGCTGAAAAACTACGCGAAATCGAGGATCGGTTAAACCGTCTGCGATCGCCGTTCAGGACGGCGGAGCGGTTCATGATCGACGAGATTATTGATCCACGGGATACCCGGAAAATTCTCTGCGATTTCGCGGAGATGGCGGCACCCCTACGTCAAACGGGCGTGTCGAGTTTCGGCATACGACCTTAAAAGCTTCTTGCGGCATATCGTATGCTGGGTTTTGATGCGATCAACTTAATGTCTTTTTAGGATTCATGTCCTAAATCTGGCTGCGTAAATACAATATCACTGGGTATAGGTCTGTCCTTGAATACCATCCTGCCAATAAATAAGGCTGGAGTGCTTGCGCTCGAAAGCCCTGCTAATCAAGCGTCCCTCGCATACTGGCAGCAGCAGCGGGCGGGCCGGATCATGCCGTCACGGGCCGATTTGTCGCCCGCCGATATGCTTGTTTTTCTCCCCAATGTGATTTTGCTGGATGTGCTGCAGGACCCGATTGATTTTCGCTACCGGCTTATTGGTACAAAAGTTACCTTGCAGATGATGTTTAGCGATCACACCGGCAAGACGATGCGGGAGCTGAGTGAATTGGGTCAGGGGCCAGGCAGCCAGATATTCGGCAACTGCCAACGCGCTGTCGAAACGGCCCAGCCAGTCACCGCGCAGACGCCATATATCGGCAAAAATTCCGATTTTAAAGCGACCGAAGACGTTATCATGCCGCTTTCCGAGGACGGGAAAACAGTCAATATGCTGTTCATTACGGCGGAGTTCGTCGACAGCTAGGATCAGGAGCGTAAGTCCTGCATATTATGCTTGAAGCAGTCTTTATGCATATTAATGTTCCCTATAGAAGTTTTTGTATCTTAAAATGAAGGTTATTTGGTCTCAAAGCCTGTTGCTTATGCTGTATTATAGGCGAAAGGCAGCTTCTATTGAGAAAGTAAATAATCGATGTCCGGATCAAGCGAGAAAGAGCTCCGCGCGGCAATCTGCGTCGGCTATTTGAAAGATGAAAAAACAGCTGTCACAGAGCTCATCGGGAGCCTCTCGATAGATCAGACGGATCGCCAGAAGATAGTCGATACTGCGGCCGAACTGGTCGAAGAACTCCGGCGACTGGATGACCCCGGCGTCATGGAAACATTCCTGAGCGAATATGGTCTGACGACGGAGGAGGGGGTTGCGCTGATGTGCCTGGCGGAGGCACTGTTGCGGGTGCCGGATGATATTACCATTGATGCGCTGATCAGCGATAAAATCGCCCCCGCTGACTGGAGCAAACATCTCGGTCATTCCTCATCGCCGCTAGTCAATGCCTCGACCTGGGGGTTGATGCTGACCGGCAAGGTCGTTCATCCTGTTGACGCCAATGACTGGGATATCGTCGGCCAGCTTCGCAAAGTCGTAAAACGGATTGGCGAGCCGGTGATCCGCAAAGCTGTCGGTCAATCCATGAAAGTTCTGGGGCATCAGTTCGTCCTTGGCCGTGATATCAGGGAAGCCATGGACAGGGCGCGGGGCGCCGAGAAAAAAGGCTATACCTATTCCTATGACATGCTGGGCGAAGGGGCGCGGACGGCGTATGATGCGCAGCGCTATTTCATGGCCTATGCGAAGGCAATTTCCAGCCTGTCGGAGAATTGCAAGAACGATGATATCCGCGCCAATCCGGGTATTTCCGTCAAGTTGTCAGCCTTGCATCCGCGCTACGAATATATCCAGCGCCAGCGGGTAATGGACGAACTGGTACCACGCCTGTCCAGTCTGGTATTTCAAGCCAAAAACGCCAATATGGGCTTCAATATTGATGCCGAGGAAGCGGATCGTCTCGATCTGTCGCTGGATATTATCGAAGCGGTGCTGTCGAACCCGGACCTCAAGGGCTGGGACGGGTTTGGGGTGGTTGTCCAGGCATATGGGCCGCGGGCTGGTTATGTGCTGGACTGGCTGTATGCACTTTCGACGCGTCTTGATCGCAAGATCATGGTTCGTCTCGTCAAAGGGGCCTATTGGGACAGTGAGATCAAGTTGTCGCAAGTCAACGGCTATGAAAGCTATCCGGTTTTTACCCGTAAAGCGTCGACTGACGTAAGTTATCTCGCCTGCGCGCAGAAACTGTTTTCTATGACGGACCGGATTTATCCGCAATTCGCCACCCACAATGCGCATACGGTCAGCGCCGTCTTGCATATGGCAAAAGACAACGCTCATTTCGAATTCCAGCGCCTGCATGGTATGGGTGATGGCCTTCATGATCTGGTGAAGGCGACGCATAAAAACCGTTGCCGGATATATGCGCCGGTGGGCATCCATGAAGATCTGCTCGCTTATCTTGTGCGCCGCCTGCTGGAAAATGGCGTTAACAGCTCTTTCGTTAATCAGGTGCTGGATGTGAATGTCCCGGCCAAGGATGTTGTCCGCGATCCGGTCACCGCCTTGCTCAGTTATTCTTCAATCGAAAATACGTTTATCCCGTTACCGAGGGATCTCTATGATGGGGATCGTCCTAATTCCCTCGGCATTAACTACGCCAACCCGTCTACTTTGGCAGAATTTTACGGCGCGCGCGCCGAATTTCAGACAGCAAGATGGCAGGCAGCACCGATTGTTGGCGGAGAGAAACAGTCAGGACCGTCGCGCCAATTGGCGAACCCGGCGCTGCATTCGGATATTGTCGGTGTATGTATCGATGCCAGCAAAGTGCAGGCTGCGCTTGCGATCAAAACGGCGGTGGCCGCCGAAGATATATGGCGGGATACGGCTGTTGATACGCGCGCGGATATGTTGGACCGGATTGCCGACCTTTATGAAGCCAACCGCGTTGAATTGATCGCGCTTCTCAGCCGGGAGG
>NVRR01000056.1 GCA_002732675.1 Sneathiella sp.
AACGATGATTTCGCCAGGCTCCACATCGCGGATGAATTCCGCACCGATGATATCAAGGGCGCAGCTTTCCGGTGTCAGAATATAGGACGTATCAAGTTTCCCGAGAACCAGTGGACGGACGCCGAAGGGATCGCGCATGCCGATCATCTTTTTACTGGTGAGGGCCACGAGGGAATAGGCGCCGATAACCTTTGACATAGCATCGATCAGGCTATCGACAACTTTCATTTTTTTGCTATTGGCAACCAGATGGATAATGACTTCGGTATCCGTGGTTGACTGAAAAATACTGCCTTCCATGACCAGTTGTTTGCGCAACGTTGAGGCGTTGGTGAGATTGCCGTTATGGGCAACAGCGAGGCCGCCATTGGCAAGATCAGCAAAAATCGGCTGGATATTTCTAAGAACGGACCCTCCGGTGGTGGCATACCGGTTGTGACCGAGAGCGGTACTTCCCTTAAGGCTGCTGATGATATCCTCAGAGGAAAAATTGTCTCCAACCTTGCCCCTGGCCTTGTGGCTATGGAAATGACGGCCATCATGGCTGACAATGCCGGCGGCTTCCTGCCCGCGGTGTTGCAGGGCATGGAGGCCAAGGGCGGCCAGTGCCGCCGCTTCCTCATGTCCATAAATCCCGAAAACACCGCATTCCTCATGCAGCTTGTCATCATCGAAGGGGTTGCAAAGATCGCCGATGGGATGCGGGTCAGTCATTAGGGCTTTTCCTGCGTTTTGGTTAGGTTTTCCATTTGTTGACGTGATTGGGCATCATAGCCTTTATCAATCACTTTCTTGGCATCATCCAAGGTGCTTTTCACCCCGTCTTTTACGCTATTGGGCAGCTTTTCATATTCCTTTTTCAGCTGATCGAGTGCGTCTTGATCCTTCTCGCGGGAAATCGACAAATTCTCCCGCATGTCGGGGGGGAGCAGCTCCGCAACGAATTCTCCGGCGGAGGCAACGATAGGCAGCATCCTCGCCTTCAATATCCAGTCTGGACGATCATCCTCGGGGATGAACTGGACGAATGCCAGCCAGACGATTCCGAGCAATATGACGGCGCGGCCAAGCCCGAAAAAAATCCCGAGGGAGCGATCAAGGGCGCCGAGCGCCGAGGCCTTCACCTTTTCCGAAATACCATGACTGATATAAGACAAGATGACGAGGGAGAGAATAAAAATCACCGCGCCTGTCAAAATATCGGCGATCAAAAGATTGATGATAAATTCGCGGGAAAACGGCTGCAGCAGCGGGAACAGGTATAAAGTCAGGAAAATGGCCCCGATCCAGCCGGCAACGGAAAGAACTTCCTTCACGAAACCACGGATAAATCCGAAAATGGCGGAGATCAGCAGGATCACCAGAATAACGGCATCAGCACTTTGAAGGGGAAAATCTTCCATTAGGTCCTACGTACTTTCCTATACAACCTGTGTGATCGGCGTTGACTGTGTGAACAGACTTACGATTTCAGCCAAATGATCTACCTCAATAATCTTCATTTTACTATCTTTGATCTTGCTGCCCGCGGGAATAATCGCCGTTGTGAAGCCAAGCTTCGCCGCCTCCTTCAGTCGGGCGTCCGTCTGGCCCACCGCCCGGATTTCCCCGGACAAGCCGATCTCTCCAAACAGGATGCTTTTTTCCGGCACAGGAATATCAGAGATTGACGAGATCAGCGCTGCCGCCACGGCAAGATCGGCAGCCGGTTCATTGATCCGCAGCCCTCCCGCGACATTAAGATAGACCTCACACGCCGTGAACGAGAGGTCACAGCGGGCATCCAGTACCGCCAGCATCATCGCGAGCCGGTTCGAATCCCAGCCAACGACCGCCCGGCGCGGTGTCCCCTGTGACGTTGCCGCTACCAATGCCTGGATTTCCACCAGGAGCGGCCGGGTACCCTCCATCCCGGCAAAGACCGAGGCGCCACTTAAGGATTTATCCGTATCTCGGATGAAGAGGGACGACGGATTGGCAACTTCCTGCAATCCGGTATCGGTCATCTCGAAAACGCCAATTTCATCAGTGGCACCGAAGCGATTCTTAACCGCCCGAAGGATGCGGAACTGATGACCGCGATCGCCTTCGAAATACAGCACCGTATCGACCATATGTTCCAGAACCCGCGGCCCGGCGATTTGCCCGTCCTTGGTGACATGCCCGACAAGAATAACGGCAGAGCCGGATTTCCGGGCGTAGCGGATAAGCTCCTGCGCACAGGCCCGCACTTGCGCGACGGTACCGGGGGCACTCGGCAGGTTGTCGGCAAAAACCGTCTGGATTGAATCGATGACCAGCAGTTGCGGTGTCGATACTTTTTCAAGGCTTGTGATGATATCGCGAAGGGAGTTGGCGGACGCGAGCTGTACGGGCGCGTTGGCAAGGCCAAGGCGACTGGCGCGTAAAGAAATCTGCTTCGTTGCCTCCTCGCCGGAAATATATGTACAGGGCGCGCCTTTAAGGGCCATCTTCCCGACGGCTTGCAGCAGTAATGTTGACTTGCCAATACCGGGGTCGCCGCCGATCAGGATTGAGGTGCCCGGCACGAAACCGCCGCCAAGCACCCGATCCAGTTCGGCGATATGGCTTAGATTTCGGACATGATCCGTGGTGTCCGTATCGAGAGCTGTAAAGATAATCTCCCGGCCTTTACCGGTAGACATTCCTTTGGGTACGGCGACCTCGACGGCTTCTCCAACGACGGAATTCCATTCGCCGCACGTCTCACAGCGCCCCTGCCATTTTCGGTAGGTTTCGCCGCATGACTGACACGTGAATTGTTCGACTGCTCGCGCCATTAAGTATCCCGTGGATTCGTATGTTCGGCTTTTGCCGGACTTTAAAAAGGTCAGTTTTGGCTTACGGTTTCAAAATATCGAGTTTAATCGGGCCATCAACATCGCCGCGGACAAACTGTTCCACATAAGGATTACCGCAGGTTTCGATCGTCTTCGCCGGGCCCGACCAGACCACATTCCCTTTATAGAGAAGTGCAATGCGATCTGCAATTTTTTGCGCACTTTCCATGTCATGAGATATGGTCAATGTACTGGCGCCGAGGCGCTGGGTACAATCCCTGATCAGGCTGTCGATAACGTCTCCCATAATCGGATCAAGGCCAGTGGTCGGTTCATCAAAAAAGATAATTTCGGGATCAGCAGCGATGGCGCGGGCCAGGCCCACACGCTTCTGCATACCGATAGAAAGCTCCGCCGGATTCTTATCCGCAAGTTCCGGCCCAAGGCCGACAAGGCCGAGTTTTTCGATTGCAATCTTCTTTGCCTCATGGCGGCCCATGCCATGCGCCTGCATCAACCCGAAACCGACATTTTCCCAGACGGTCAGACTGTCAAACAACGCCGCATACTGAAAGAGCATACCAGTTTTCAGCAGAATTTTCTCGCGGATATGAGAGGGCTGATCGATAACGGACTGGCCATCAATAAAAATTTCGCCGCTATCAGGTTGCAGCAGGCCAAGGATGCATTTTAACATCACGGACTTGCCGGTACCGGAACTGCCGATAACAACGACAGATTCTCCTTCATTCACTGTGAGATTGAGGTCTTTCAGGATGACCTTGCTGCCAAAAGACTTGCAGACATTCCTAAGCTCGATTTTTGGTGTTGACCCCATGATTAGTCGATCAGCAGAACAGTGAGGAAATAGTCGCTTATCAGAATAAGGACGAAGGAAGACACCACGGCATTTGTTGTCGCCCTCCCGACGCCTTGCGCCCCGCCGGTCGAATTGAAACCATGGTAGCAGCCCATCAGCGATACAATAAACCCGAACACGCCAGCTTTGATCAAGCCCGAAACCACGTCGCGGACTTCCAGAAATTCAAAGGTGCTTTTCAAGTAATTACCGGGGTTCATGCCAAGCGTTTCGGTGGCCACAAGATATCCGCCGGAGACGCCAATAATATCTGCCGTCAGAACCAGGAAGGGCAGGGTAATCAGCCCGGCCAGCAGCCGCGGCGCCACCAGATATTTAAACGGGTTGGTCGATAGGGTCACCAGCGCATCAATCTGCTCTGTCACCCGCATGGTACCGATTTCGGCGGCAATGGCGGCGCCGACGCGACCGGCAATCATCAAACCACTGAGGACGGGTGCAAGCTCCCGCGTGAGGCCGATAACAACAATCGTGGCAACCGCGCTTTCTGCGTTAAAGCGGGATGAGCCCACATAAATTTGTAACGCCAGCACCATTCCCGTGAACAAGGCGGTCATGCCGACGACTGGCAGAGAATAATAGCCGATATTCATGAGCTGGCGCAGGAACAGGCGAAAATAAAACGGCGGGATGATGCAATGACGGAGGCTCTGGCCGGTAAATTTGGTGAGATGGCCCACGGATGTCATGAAGTTGATAAAAACGCGGCCGATTGTTGCTAGAAAATTCCACTCCATCCTATTGGTCCGCCGGTTCAAGATATTCCCGGTAATATCGGTTGCCGAGAGAGGTGAGAATTTCATAAGGGATGGTGCTCGCGTGGGCCGCGACATCATCAAGCGGCACCGCACCGCCGATCAAGTCCACCAGATCACCGGCCTTGCAATCATCTGTTGGAATCCTGCTAACATCAATTGTGATTATGTCCATTGAAACGCGCCCTATCACCGGTACTTTTTCATTCTTTATCGCACATTCAGCTTTATTGCCAAGGGCCCGAAAATAACCGTCTGCGTAGCCGACGGAAACTGTAGCAATCCGGCTCACTTCCTGCGTCCGGTAAGTGGCACCATAGCCAACGTGAATTTCACTGTCAACGTCTTGAACTTGCAGGATTTTCCCTTGCAAATGGACAACCTCCTTCATGGGATTGGTTTCCCCTTCGATTGGTCTTCCGCCGAACAGCGCAATTCCGGGCCGGACCATATCAAAATGATAGTCGGGGGAGAGGAAAACGCCGGCAGAATTTGCGAATGAAACCGGGGTGTCTTGTAGTCCTGGAGGAAGCAGGCCCCTGAAATAATGGAGTTTTTCGAGCTGCTGATTGTTAAGGGGATGGTCGCGCTGGTCACCGCAGGCCAAATGGCTCATCACGAAATCAATTTCAAGATTGTTGAGTATGGAGGGGTCTTGCGCGAGCGCCAGCACTTCTTTTTCCAACAAACCAAGTCTGGTTATACCCGTGTCCAGATGAATAATTGCCGGCAGAGGACCGTGATCTTTGGCATAGTGGGACCAGGTTTTTATTTCATCGAGGGAGTTTAATACGGGCTCAAGCCTGTGCTCCACATAATACATTTCGGCACCGACCAGAAGTCCGGCCAGAACATAGATCTTGGCGTTGGGTAAAATCTCCCTCAATGTTACGCCTTCCGCCGGAAGGGCAACAAAAAACCGGCGACAGCCCGCGTTGGCAAGGGTCCGTGCAACAGGCTCGATGCCAAGGCCATAGGCGTCCGCCTTGACTGAGGCGGCACATTCCGCAGGGGCGGCCTTCGCTTGTAGAAGTTTGTAATTGTCCCGCAGCGCCCCGAGGTCAATGGTCAAATGCGCGCCGGCAAGTAGGGGATCCATCGACGCTCGCGCTCCTAGTGGTGGTCCGGCAGATAGCTGTCCGAGACATAGTCGCCGAAGCGGGTAAATTCCGGCTTGAAGTTCAGCTTGATAATGCCAATGGGGCCATGGCGTTGTTTGCCGATGATGACTTCCGCCATATTGTGAAGGCGGGCCATTCGTTCCTGCCATTCCGCATGCTCCGGCGTGCCTTCAGATGGTTCTTTGCGCTCCTCGTAATATTCTTCGCGATAGACGAACATCACCACATCGGAGTCCTGCTCGATAGAACCGGATTCGCGCAAATCCGAAAGCTGTGGCCGTTTGTCGTCCCGGTTCTCCACTTGCCGACTGAGCTGGGAGAGCGCAACGACAGGCATATCCATTTCTTTCGCGATCGCTTTCAGGCCCTGGGTTACTTCGGATATCTCCTGCACCCGGTTATCCGTCCGCCGTCCAGATCCCTTCATGAGCTGCAAATAGTCAACAACTATCAGCCCCAGCCCATGACTTCGTTTCAAACGGCGGGCGCGGGTCCGAAGGGCGGCGATGGACAGCGCCGGTGTATCATCGATATAAAGCGGCAGCTCGGAGAGGAGGGCGCTTTGCGGCACGAGTTTGTTGGCAAATTCATCATCGGTCAGGTCGCCCCGCCGGAGTTTTTCCGAGCTGATTTCCGTGGCTTCGGCCAAAATACGACCGACAAGCTGCTCGGCCGACATTTCAAGGGAGAAGAAACCGACGACCGCCCCCTCCTTGCCGCCGCTGGCATGGTACGCCTTGGCAGCATTATAGGCAATGTTGGTCGCAAGCGATGTTTTCCCCATAGAGGGGCGTCCAGCAAGAATGAGCAAATCAGAATTGTGCAAACCGCCAAGTTTGGCATCCATGTCCTTCAGTCCGGTGGTAACACCAACCATATTACCGTCGCGCTGAAATGCTTCTTCGATGGATTTCAGAGCTTCACTGATGGCCACCCGGACCGGGGTCAGCGCGCCTTCATGGGAGCCGTTTTCAGCCAGAGCGAAAAGTTTTTTCTCCGCCTCCTCGATTTGTGACTGCGAGGTTTCATCCAGATCGGAATCGTATGCGGTGTTGACGATTTCCTCGCCCAGAAGAATAAGCTCCCGCCGCATGGCAAGGTCATAAATCAGGCGACCATAATTCTCTGCATTGATAATGGTTGTCGCCGACGCAGCAAGGCGCGCCAGATATTGAGATCCGCCAATGTCGGCAAGGGCAGAATCATTATCGAAATAGGATTTGAGCGTCACCGGATCGGCAATTTCACCGCGCTCAATCAGGATCGTCGCGGCATCATAGATACGTGTATGGACATCTTCGGAAAAATGCTCTGACCTCAGAAAGCCGGTCACCTTGGAGGCCGCTTCGTTATTCACCAGAATGGCGCCCAGAAGGTCCTGTTCCGCTTCTATATTGTGGGGGGCGGAACGATACGCGAGGGAGGCAGAATTTGTATCCTCCGTCTGGCCTTCATTCAATAATACTGTTTCCATGTCAGGATGGTATCACAGAGCTGTCATCCGTCTACTATTTTCCGGCCGTTGACGATGGATATTCTGTGGAGAATATCTTTCCACAGCCTGTGAATAATGCGGATAACTTCATGTTTAAGAAAATAAAAGCGGCGCCTTATTCAGGTGCCGCTTTTATCGCATCATTAAACAATGATTGGTCTACACTTACTCTGTTTTTGCGCCTTCGGCGTCCGCAGTATCGACTTCACGCAACTCGTCAAGTTCAACATCGGCTGTTGATTCGAACACATCACGAACGACTTCATCGCGACTGTCGAGAGCAGCGTCAGCAGCATCCTCAACAGATTCGCCGCGTGCCTGAATTTCCGCTTCCTCGTTGGAGCGTGCGATATTGATAGTAATCGCAACACTGACTTCCGGATGTAAGCGGACTTTGATGTCATGCAAGCCAAGGGTTTTGAGAACCTTGTCCATAATGATCTGCTTGCGATCGACGGTAAATCCTGCGGCCGTAACGGCTTTTCCTATGTCCTGTGTGCTAACAGAGCCATAGAGCTGCTGAGAATCGCTAGCCGCGCGGATTAGGATAACGGATTGTCCGTCGAGCTTTTCGCCGACCTTGCTGGCTTCGTCACGGCGCGAAAGATTGTCCGCTTCCAAATGGGCCCGCTGGGTATTAAACACTTCGAGATTTTCTTTGCTGGCCCGCAACGCCTTCTTTTGCGGCAACAGAAAATTACGGGCATATCCGTTTTTCACAGAAACCACATCGCCCATTTGGCCAAGCTTCTCAACCCGTTCCAATAATACTACTTCCATCAGTCTTCCTCCTGGGGGGCAGTGACGGCAAAACGGCGCCTGAACCCTATCCATTTTTCGATCAATCCCAATATTATGACAACCACTATCGGCCAGAACATCAGAAACATTAATACGTAAATCGCCCCTAAAATAAAGGGTCGACCATTCCGTCCACGGGTAACCACCATAATGACCGCCATTCCCTGAAAGAAATAGGCAATCCCCAAGGCCACTACCAGCGCCCCAATAATTGGCCAACTACTCCCTACAATCACGAATAGGGCAGTGGTCGCAATCAAGGCAAGAGCCGACCATTTAGGCAGCTCCATTTCCGTCAAACGCGGTGTCGGCCGCATATTTTTATCAAAACGGACCAATAACCCTTGGGCCAGACATCCGCCGAGTAAAATAAAGACCCCCCACATTGGCCCGATTACCAGCGGGATTATTGCCACCAGGTCCTCTGCCGTTACAGTCGGGTCGACACCCCTTAAATCCTTCAACTGCGAAAGCGCCTGATCAAAACCGGTGATCAATTCCTGTCGCATTTCGTCATTCAAATACAGCAAACTGACGATACCTGTCGTCAGAATGACGCAAATTCCAACCCACCAGAGCATCAGATATTCTGTTGGGTACCAAAACCGTTTTCCGTCATGTTCCCGCCATAATAATGCTTGCCGGGCAAGCAAAATAACCGGCGCACCAGACAGCACGGCATATGTCGCACCGAATACAGGATTGAGAAGCACCACAAAAAGCAGAGCACCTGTCAGGACCGAAACACCGGCACTTAAAACACCAAACCCGAGCCCGGATACGAACAATGGGACCAGGGACAATGTCCACAAGACTAACGACTGAAACGCCGCTCCAAAATCCGCGCTGCCGTCATTTCCGATGATGGAGACAAACAACAGCAGGGCACTTAACAGACCCAGTGATACGGCAATGACCAGTTCCTTGACCATCATTTTATTCAAAAGGCAGCGGTAACCGCTGCCTTTAACTTTCTATCGTACGATAAACGGCAGAAGCGCCAGGTTTCTTGCACGCTTAATCGCTGTTGCCAGCTCGCGCTGTTTCTTCGCAGAAACGGCGGTGATCCGGCTGGGCATGATCTTGCCGCGTTCGGAGACAAAGCGCTGAAGAAGTTTGACATCCTTGTAGTCAATTTTCGGCGCACCGTCACCCGTAAATGGGCAGGTCTTGCGACGGCGGAAAAACGGGCGACGTTGTGTATCAGCCATTATGCTTCCCCTTCAACGGTTGTCTTTGTTTCAGCAGTGGTTTCCACTTTGGCGGCTGGAGCGGACTTCTCTTCAGCAGCCGGGGCAGCCTTCTCTTCAGCAGCCGGAGCGGCTTTTGCCGCAGGCGGAGTTGTTTTTTCATCGCGATCGCGGCGAGGACTTGTCCGAGCGTTCCGGTTCTGCAACATAACAGAATCGTTTTCGTCCAGTTCCTCAACACGCAAGGTCATGTGCCGCAGGATATCTTCGTGTAACAGAAGATTGCGTTCCATTTCCTTAACAGCAGCAACAGGCGCGTCGATGTTCAGCAGAACATAATGGCCCTTGCGGTTTTTCTTGATTTTGTAGGCGAGATTGCGAAGGCCCCAGTTTTCAACCTTGGCAATGGTTCCGCCACCATCCGTCACGAATGCGGACATTTGCTCGGTCAAGGTTTCTACCTGTTGGGTAGAGATATCCTGACGCGCAATAATAACTGTCTCATATAGAGGCATAAATTTAAGCTCCTTATGGCTTCAAAATGTCAGGAGTTACACATGCGTAACCGACCCAACGTAGCCGACCTCCGTCGACAAGGAGTATTGAGGCGGCGAACTATACAGATTTTACGGCTATACGCAAGTAGGCTTGACAGGAAAATTTGCTGCAATATGACTATGCGAACAGAGTAACTAGGAACGGACCAAAATATATGACACGTGCATTTGTATTTCCAGGCCAGGGGAGCCAGGTCGTCGGTATGGGGAAAGAGCTGAGCGAATGCTTTTCGGTGGCCCGCGACGTCTTCGAGGAAGTGAATGATTCTCTGGGTCAAAACCTCTCCAGGCTCATGTTTGAAGGGCCGATCGAAGAGCTGACCCTGACGGAAAATGCGCAGCCTGCACTTATGGCGGTTAGTCTGGCTGTTATGCGGGTGTTTGAAAAGGACGGCGGCATGGAGCTGCCCAAGGCGGCCAAATTTGTCGCGGGGCATTCGCTGGGGGAATATTCTGCGCTGACCGCAGCCGGTGCATTGACGATTTCTGAGGCAGCCAAGCTGCTGAAAGCCCGCGGCTTGGCCATGCAGCAGGCCGTTCCTGTCGGTGTTGGGGCCATGGCGGCGTTGCTCGGTCTGGATATCGGCCCGGTGGAGGAGGTCGTGGCGGAAGCCGAAAAGGCATCGATTGACGGCGGTATTTGTGTTGCGGCCAATGACAATGCTGACGGTCAGGTGGTTTTGAGCGGACATAAGGCTGCCGTTGAAGCCGCCATCGAAATTGCCAAGGAAAAAGGGGCCAAGAGGGCAATGTTATTGCCGGTCAGTGCTCCGTTTCATTGTCCGCTGATGCAGCCTGCTGCCGATGCCATGGCTGAAAAACTGGGATCCGTAACCATCGCGCCACCGCGCGTGCCGCTGGTTGCCAATATAACAGCGTCGCAGGTGAGCGATCCTGACACTATCCGTCAGTTGCTGGTCGATCAGGTGACGGGCCGGGTTCGCTGGCGCGAAAGCGTTCTTTATATGGGCGAACAGGGTGTCACAGATCTTGTGGAGCTTGGCGTGGGCAAGGTGCTGACGGGCATGGTACGAAGAATTAACCGGGAGATGACGGGCACCGCCGTTCAGACTCCGGCTGATATAGACGCATTTTTGAAAAGCCTTTAAATCATAACGGTATCCATATGGAGAGAGTAAATGTTTGATCTCACAGGTAAATGTGCTTTGGTTACGGGCGCGTCGGGTGGACTGGGGGCGGCGATTGCCAAAGGCCTGCACGATGCTGGTGCGACTGTCGCCTTGTCAGGAACGCGCCAGGACGCCCTTGAGGCAGTTGCCGATAGCCTTGGTGAACGGGCTTATGTGGTCCCGTGTAATTTGTCGGATTTTGAAGCTGTCGATAGTTTGGTCAAGGATGCAGAAGCGGCGATGGGGCAGGTGGATATCCTTGTGAATAATGCCGGTTTAACCCGCGACGGGCTGGCCATGCGCATGAAGGATGAGGACTGGGATCTGGTCATGGATGTCAATCTGAAAGCGGCCTTTAAATTGTCCAAAAACTGCCTTCGCGGCATGATGAAGCGGCGCCATGGCCGTATTATCGGCATAACGTCGATTGTTGGCGTCACCGGTAATCCCGGGCAGGCGAACTATGCGGCATCAAAGGCAGGTATGATCGGGATGTCCAAGTCCCTGGCGCAGGAGGTCGCGAGCCGAGGTGTTACAGTAAATTGCGTGGCGCCGGGCTTTATCTCAACAGCCATGACCGATGGGTTGCCCGATAGTCAGAAAGAAAACCTGCTCTCCGCCGTGCCCATGGGAAAGCTTGGTGATCCCAATGATATTGCAGCCGCTGTGGTCTATCTGTCTGCGGATGAAGCAGCCTATGTGACGGGTCAGACATTGCATGTAAATGGCGGAATGGCGATGATATAGAGGGCCGGTTCAAGGGCAGCTCTGTAATAAAAAGAATGCCGTGATAGGTTTTCTTTGCAAGATGATCAAAGTATGGTAGGAAACCGCACCAATTTTGACCTCTGTTGCTGCTTGAATTTTGGGCGTTGTAGGGGTAAGGAATGAGACACTATTTTTGAACTGTCAGATTATCTAAGGATACAGCTATGAGTGATACCGCGGAACGCGTAATGAAAATCGTTGTTGAACATCTCGGTGTTGACGAAGGAAAAGTAACAGAAACAGCAAGCTTCATTGACGATCTCGGCGCGGACAGCCTGGATACAGTTGAGCTTGTCATGGCCTTCGAAGAAGAATTCGGCATCGAAATTCCCGATGATGCTGCGGAAAAAATCCTGACAGTTAAGGATGCGATTACGCATATTGACGCGGCTTGAACTGACCGCCGTCAGGCGAGACTTTATTACTCTCCTTAAAACTCTTTGATTGGTTTTGGCATGCGACGTGTAGTTGTTACCGGACTTGGGCTTGTGACCCCGTTGGCAGACGGGGTTGAAGCCAGCTGGAAAAGATTAATTAACGGCGAATCCGGCGCGGGTATGCTTACCAAGATCGATACGACAGATTTGCCGGTTCGATATGGCTGTGAAGTTCCGATTGATCCGAGCCATCCGGACGCGTTTATTGCCGATAAATATCTGGAGCCCAAGGAACAACGTAAAGTCGATGACTTTATTCTATACGGGATTGCGGCGGCGGATCAGGCGATCGAGGATTCTGGCTGGCAACCTGAAAGTGAAGAAGAATACTTTCGCACAGGCGTCTCCATTGGCGCCGGGATCGGTGGTCTTCCGTCAATAGAACGTTATGCAATTATCTTGCATGAGCGGGGCCCGCGACGGGTCAGCCCTTTCTTTATTCCGGGTGCCCTGATTAATCTGGTCTCTGGGCAGGTATCCATTAAGCACGGATTTAAAGGCCCCAATCATGCGGTTGTAACGGCGTGTTCGACGGGCGCACATTCCATCGGGGATGCCGCGCGGATGATTAAGGACGATGATGCTGACGTGATGGTTGCCGGCGGAGCGGAGGCGGCGATTTGCCGTTTGGGCATCGCTGGATTTGCGTCGGCAAAAGCCTTATCGAGAGGTTATCACGATGATCCGACGAAAGCGTCACGTCCTTATGATAAAGGCCGCGATGGTTTTGTTATGGGTGAAGGCGCCGGTGTCGTTGTGTTGGAAGAATATGAACATGCGAAAAAACGCGGGGCCAAGATTTATGCCGAAGTCGTTGGCTACGGTCTTTCTGGTGACGCACACCATGTGACGGCGCCTGCGAGTGACGGAAGTGGTGGCTTCCGTGCCATGCAAATGGCCCTGAAGAAATCAGGCCTAAATCCAGAAGATATCGGCTATATAAACGCCCATGGCACATCGACGCCGCTTGGCGATGAAATCGAAGTCGGGGCCGTAAAGCGGCTTTTCGGCAGCAATTCCAGCACCCTTGCCATGTCCTCGACCAAATCGGCCACGGGCCATCTCCTTGGTGCCGCGGGCGGTGTTGAGGCGATTTTCTCGATATTGGCCATGAACCGAGGTATTCTGCCGCCGACGATCAATCTTGATGATCCGTCGGACAACCTTGATATTAACCTGGTGCCAAAAGTAGCGCAGGAAAAGAAACTGGATGCAGTTCTATCGAACTCCTTTGGGTTTGGAGGGACGAACGCCAGCCTTGTGCTGAAGCGCGTTTAACCCATTATGTTCTGTAGATGAGGGCAAGATGAAGCGGACTTTCTACTTCATTGCGGCCCTTTTTCTTGTCGTCGCGGTTATAGCAGGCGGCCTCGCTGGCTATAGCTGGCATCTTTTCAAAAGCCCCGGACCTCTCGCCGAAGAAACGACCTTCCTGGTGGAAAAAGGAACGGGGCTGCGCGAATTGGCCGTGTCTTTAAAAAATAATGGCATTATTACCAACGAGCTGCCATTTATTTTTGGCGTAAAAATTGAAGAAAAAGGACGGCAATTGCGCGCCGGGGAATATCGTATGCCTGTGGGTATTTCCGGTTACGACGTGATGAATTTGTTCGTTTCCGGAAAAGTATTGGCACGCCGTATTACAATTCCAGAAGGACTGCAAAGCCGCGAAATTCGTGAGTTGGTGATGCAGGCGGCGGGTCTGGAGGGCGAAATAACAATTGCCATGCCGGAAGGGGCCTTCCTGCCGGAAACATATCATTATAACCTGGGCGATAGTCGTGATGAATTAGTCGCCCGCATGGCCGAAGATATGCGCGTGACGACGGAACGGCTTTGGAACAATGCGACGCCGCCCGC
>NVRR01000057.1 GCA_002732675.1 Sneathiella sp.
CGCGCGGCGCCATTCAATATCATTTCGACAGCCCGAAATCCCTGCTGATGGCCAGCATCATAGAAATTGCCGATCGATTGGGCCAGCACCTGGATGTTGAGGCTCTAATTAAACTCCCATTGCCGGAACGTATAGATCGGGTTGTCGATGATTACTGGCAAGGCTTCGGCGGAAGTAACTATGCAGCGTTTATAGAAATTGCTGTTCGCGGCCGGTTTGATCCGGAATTTGAATCCGCTCTCACCGCCACACTGGAAGGTCTGGAACGCGAGCGGGCGATAATCTGGCAGGCCGTTTTTGCGGATAGAGGCCGCTCCACTGAGGAAATTATGTCCTGGCGGACAACAATGATGATTATGCTCCGGGGCATGGCGCTGACCAACATGATTGTTGGCCATCAGGAGAAAGTTTCTCCGCAACTTGGTCAGTTTAAGGATATGTTGAAGAGATACATGACCGGAAACTAAGGGGCGGGTGCGCCTAATAAATGAAAGAAAAAGAAAATGCACGAATTACCCTTATGTGAATTTTTACGGCTGGAAGTAGAGGGCCCACGGCTCAACCTGACTTTCAACCGTCCCGATCAGCGCAATGCTATCAATAGTCAGATGGGTGCGGAATTCGCGGCCGTTGTCGACTGGCTCGCCGCATCGAAAGAAGTACGCGTTGTCGTTCTGCGCGGCGCGGGCGGTCATTTCTGCGCAGGCGGAGATATCAAGGAGCGTAAAAATATGGCAGAGGAAAGCGTTTCCGATGGTGTCGATCCGATTATGGAGCGTAACCGCAGCGCCGGTCTCGCCTTTTTGAAGTTTGAAAATCTGCCGCAGACAACCATTGCCTTGGTCGAAGGTTCTGCCTTCGGCGGCGGTATGGGCTATGCTTGCCTTGCCGACATCACCATCGTTGCTGACACCGCTAAAATGGGCATGCCAGAGACAACTTTGGGCGTGGCGCCTGCGCAAATCGCACCGTATGTGGTCAAGCGCATTGGCTTGACACGGGCCCGCCAACTGGCGCTCACCGGCGAACGGTTTGATGGGGCCAAAGCGTATGAGTATGGGATCGCGCAATATCTTTGCGCTGAGCAGGAAATTGATCAGACATTGGAAGAAGTTGTCGCCAGCGTGATGCGCTGCGGTCCGGAAGCCAATGCCGCCACCAAGGCCATCATGTTGAAAGTCGGGACGTTGCCGGACGAAGAGATGGTCCGCTTTTCTGCCGGGAAATTTTCTGAACTCAATCGCGGCGATGAGGGCAAGGAAGGGCAAACGGCTTTTGCTGAAAAACGAAAACCCGCCTGGCAGCTCGGCCTTAAAGGAGGCGGATCATGAGTGGAAATACGGCATCCAAAACCATTCGCATAGGCGGCGCATCGGGGTATTGGGGCGATTCTCAAGAGGCTCCCAAACAGCTGGTTTTGAAGGGAAACGTGGACTATCTGGTGTTCGACTATCTGGCCGAAGTGACCATGTCTATCCTTGTGCGCGCAAAACAGCGGTCCCCGGACGCGGGATATGCAAAGGATTTCATCGGACTGGTCATGAAACCACTAATCCATGACATTAAATCGCGAGGCATCAAGGTCATTGTCAATGCGGGTGGCGTGAATATCGGTGCGTGCGCGGCGGCTCTGGCCAAGGTTGCCGAGGATGCCGGCGTCAAACTTAAAATAGGCACCGTCGAGGGAGACGATCTGTCTGGGAATTTGGAAGAATTGCGGGCAAATGGAATTCGGGAGATGTTCTCCGGCGTTGAAATGCCCGAAAAAATGATCAGCGCCAATGCCTATCTCGGGGCTTTTCCTATTGCGGCAGCGCTGGACGATGGCGCGGAAGTCGTCATCACTGGACGCTGCGTCGATAGCGCCGTGACCCTTGGGGCGTTGATCCATGAATTTGGCTGGACGGTGGATGACTATGTCAAGCTTGCTTCGGGAAGCCTTGCCGGGCATATCCTCGAATGCGGGGCGCAGGCGACAGGCGGTAATTTCACGGATTGGCGTGATACTGTGGATGGCTGGGATGATATGGGCTATCCCATCGCGGTCTGCCGGGCCGACGGCAGCTTCGCCATTACCAAGCCTGAAAAAACCGGCGGTATTGTTTCGCGCTTTTCAGTCGGAGAGCAGATCCTGTATGAAATTGGCGACCCCGCGCGTTACGTTATGCCGGATGTCCTCTGCGATTTTTCAGGCGTGATCCTGACGGAGACGAAGACCAACTGGCTGGAAGTTTCAGGTGTCAAAGGCCGTGCGCCCACAGCGACTTATAAAGTCTCCGGGACCTATATGGATGGATATCGCGCGACCGCGTCGACCGTTATCACGGGCTTCGATGCGGTCGAAAAGGGCAAGGCTTTTGCGGCGGCACTCTTGAAAAGAACCCAGCGCCTATTCATGGAGCGTAATCTTGGGGAATACCGGGATACCGCTGTTCATATCATTGGCGCCCAGACGCTGTGGGGAAATAACGCCGATCAAAATGCGGGCAATTCCCGAGAAATTATGACTCAAATTGATGTTCGCCACGATGAAAAAGTGGCACTTGAGTTGTTCTCAAAGGAAACCACGGGCGTCGGGCTTTCCATGACCACCGGGCGCTGCTCTGCCGGGGCCGCGGGGCGCCCGAAAATCACGCCCGTCGTCGCGCAATTTGCGTTCCTGATTGACAAGGACCGCGTCCCGGCCTCGGTTTTTGTGGATGGAAAGAGCGTGGATTATGTGGCGTCAGCTCCTGCAGGCTATTCCGATGTTGGACCTTCTACAAGAGAAGTGCAGCCTGCGCTGGAAGCCGAGCAATCCGGACAAATGACCGAAGTGCCGCTGATCAGGCTGGCCGTTGCGCGAAGCGGCGATAAAGGGAATAACGCCAATGTCGGCGTTATGGCACGACAACCTGATTATCTTCCGTGGATAAAGCAATCGGCAACTGAAGCGCGGATCCGGGAATGGTTCGGCCATGTCATTGAAGGGGAGGTCACGCGCTTTGATCTACCGGGGATGGATGCCGTTAATTTTCTGCTGACTGACTGTCTGGGCGGCGGCGGTACCTCAACCCTACATTTGGACAACCTTGCCAAAACCTATGCGCAACAATTGCTGGCGCTGCCTATTAAAGTGCCTAGCGGCCTTGCGAAAACCCTGTCATAAAGAATAAAAAATCAACGGGATAAAAAGGAAGTAATCCATGACCCATCCGCTCGAGCCAATGCTGCGGCCCAATTCTGTTGCGATTATCGGCGCCTCCGATACCGAATCCCGTATTGGCGGCCGACCGATACACTCCATGAAAACATTGGGGTTTGCCGGGGACATTTATCCGATTAATCCGAAACGGGAGACCATTCAGGGCCTGCCGGCTTTTGCCAGCATAAAGGATGTGCCGAGGGGCATCGATTGTGCGGTAATTGCGGTTCCGGCGAAGGTTGCCGTTGATGTGGTGCGCGATTGCGCCGATCATGGCGTTAAAAGCGCCGTGATGTTCACCTCCGGTTTTGCGGAACTCAGCGATGATGGAGCCAAGGCCCAAGCTGAAATCACCGGGATCGCCCGGGAAAGCGGCATGCGGCTTATCGGCCCTAATTGTCTTGGTGTTTTTAATGTTCAGCATGGCTGGTACGGCACTTTTACCAATGCGCCCGGCATGTTGCGCTTGCCACATGGACCGGTCGGGATTGTCAGCCAGAGCGGCGCTTATGGCGCCCATGTTTTTATGGTCTCGCAAATGCGCGGTGTGGCGTCCAATTACTGGGTGACGACGGGCAACGAATCTGATGTGGATGTGGCCGAAGTTATAGAATATTACGCGCAAGCGCCGGATGTGAAAATCATTCTGGCCTATGCCGAAGGGATGAAAGACGCGGACCGGGTGTGTCGTGCCCTCGAAATGGCTCGGGACGCGGAAAAACCTGTCATTTTCATGAAAGTCGGTAGCACCGATGTGGGCGCACAGGCCGCCGCCTCTCATACGGCATCCCTTGCCGGCTCAGACGCGATCTATGATGCCATGTTCAAGCAATATGGCGTATATCGCGCGGAGACCACCGAAGAGTTTGTCGATGTCGCCTATGGCTGCCAGTTCGGCCGATACCCTCAGGGCCGGAAAATAGATTTGCAGACGATTTCCGGCGGTGTGGGGGTGCAGATGGCGGACGCAACCGTTAAATACGGTCTGGATGCCGTCCCCTTGCCTATCTCGACACAAAAGAAACTGAAAGAACTCATTCCTTTTGCGGGTGTGACAAATCCGGTAGACTTTACGGCGCAGGCGCTTAATGATCCAAGTCTGATGGAAGCCAATATCAGCTTGACCATCGACGAAGCCGATTTTGACAGCCATATCGTTTATCTCGCCAGCATTCCGGCGTCACCCTTTACCCGAAGCAGTTGCAAACAGATTTTCGAAAATATCAGAGCGAAATATCCGGACGAGATTATCTTAATGAGCATGGTCGCCCCGGAAGATGTGATCAAGGAATATGAGGCACTGAATATCCCGAGTTATGAGGATCCGTCGCTAACAGTGCGGGCCATGGCCGCCCTCACGCATTTCGGCGAGGTGTTCGCCCGTGGCCGTCCTGACGCCCCTCCCGCCTTGCCCGCCGATGCCAGAGCCGCACCGACGGAGCCGGTTGCTGAACACGAAGCGAAGGCGATTCTGAAAAGCGTTGGTATTCCGGTTACTCGTGAAGAACTTGTCCAGTCGGCGGAAGATGCGGTCAAGGTCTGGCGTGAGATTGGCGGCGCCGTGGTGATGAAAATCGCCTCTCCGGATATCCTTCATAAGACGGAAATTGGAGGCGTATTGCTGAAACTGAATAATGAGGCAGAGGTCTTAGAAGGCTTCGATACATTGATCACTCGCGCTAAATCCGCCAAGCCTGACGCGAAAATCGACGGCGTCATCGTCGCGGAGATGGTAACGGGCGGGGTGGAGACGGTCATGGGGGTTGTCTGCGACCCGGTATTTGGACCCGCCGTCATGTTTGGTCTTGGCGGTGTGTTTGTAGAAGTATTGAAAGACGTAACCTTCCGTCTGGCGCCTTTCGGCGTTGATGAAGCCCATCGTATGATCAATGAAATCCAGGGGCGGGCCATGTTGGACGGCGTTCGCGGGGCCCCGCCTTCAGATATTGATGCACTGGCCGATGCTTTGGCGCGGCTGTCGGTTTTCGCCGCGGAAAATGTCGATACTATTGAAACCATCGACGTCAATCCATTTATTGTGATGTCCGATGGGGCGATTGCGGTTGATGCCCTAATCGTTCCGAAAGAGGCAAGCTGATGAGAGCTTATGACGGCGTAAAAGTTCTGGATTTTACGCAAGTGCTGGCTGGTCCCATTTGCACACAGATGTTTTCGCTTCTGGGGGCCGACGTGGTCAAGATCGAAGCACCCAGAAAGGGCGACCAGCTGCGCTCCACGCTCACTGACCCGGAGATGGCGGCAAAGCTCCTCTCGCCAGCGTTTTTGACGGCTAATCTCGGTAAGCGCAGCCTTGCCATCGATCTAAAGTCGGAGGCAGGTCGCAAGGTCATCTATAAACTGCTGGAAGATGCCGATGTGGTGGTTGAAAATTTTAGTCCTGGTGTCGCCAAAAAACTTGGTATCGACTACGACTCGCTCAAAAAACGCAAACCAGATCTGGTTTATTGTTCGATCAGCGGCTATGGGCAGGAGGGCCCTCGCAGTAACGACAAAGCTTATGATTCAGCTATCCAGGCGGCGTCCGGCCTTTTTACCCTGAACGGTCACGAAGAAACGGGCCCGACGCGAATTGGTATTATGGTTATAGATATGTTCACTGGCGTCAATGCGGCATTCGCCGTGGCCTCGGCCCTGCATAGACGTCTGGCAACTGGTGAAGGGCAGTATCTTGATGTGGCGATGTATGACAGTGCGATGTTGCTGGCAGCTTCACAGATGGCGGATTTTATGGTGCGCGGAAATATCCCGCCGTTGCTTGGCAATCATTCGCCGACGCGACAGCCGACGTCCGGTTGCTTCGAGACCAAAGACGGACAAGTGCTGCTGGCAACGATCACGTCCGTTCAGAATGAAGCGGTCTTAAAGGCGGCCGGTCTTGCACATCTGCTCGACGATCCGCTTTACGCGACACTTGAGGCCCGAATAGAGAATTTCGACAGCGGCTTCGAACTGCTGAGCAAGGCGATGAAGACCAAGAGCACTGATGAATGGCTTCAGATTATGAATAAGGCCGGGATTGCGGTTCAGTCGATCCGGACCTTGCACGAATCAACCGTGGATCCGCAGCTCGCCTATCGTGGGATTATGGTCGATGCTGGAAAACTGCACGGATTTGACCAGGCGCTCAAACTTGTCGGTGTGCCGTTTATTGCCAATGCGGATGGCCCGTTACAGCAAGCGGAACCGCCACAGAAAGTCGGGCAGCACACTGCCGAAGTGTTGGCGGAGCTTGGCTGCAGCAAAGCTGAAATAAATGAATTTGTCGCCATAAATGGTGGCTGACCCCAAGCAGAAAAGGCGCTTAACTTGTGATTACACTGCATCACCTGAGTGACTCCCGCTCACAGCGCATTCTGTGGCTTCTGGAAGAACTGGCGACAGGTTATGAAATTGTCGCTTATGAGCGGGATACGGCGACGCGCCTGGCGCCGCCGGAGCTTGAAAAAATCCATCCGCTTGGAAAATCACCGGTTATTGTCGATGGCGATGTCCTGATCCATGAATCCGGGGCGATTGTCGACTACCTTATTGGTAAATATGGAAAGGGTAAATTAGTGCCCGCGCCAGACGCTGCCGAATATATAAAATATATGGAATGGCTGCACTATGCTGAAGGCTCCGCCATGCTGCCTTTGTTGCTTCGTCTTTACACGGGCCGACTTGGCGATGCAGCAGAACCCTTGATGCCGCAGATCGATGGGGAGACCGCCAATCATTTCTCGTTCATGAATAGGGAAATGACGGGGAAAGAGTATTTCGTCGGTAACAGTCTGACCGGCGCGGATATCATGATGTCATTTCCGCTGGAGGCAGCCAGGGCGCGTGGTCTTCTCGCGTCATACCCGGAATTATCGGCATTTGTTGAGCGTATGCAGTCTCGTCCGGCCTATTTGAACGCCCTTGAAAAGGGGGGCGTTTACTCCTATGGTCCGGCAACTTCCTGATCCCTGCTGGATAAATCTACGTGACAGAAAACGCTCAAAACCGGCAACCGGTTTTTAATGTGCCACCGGCAACCAAATATGTGGTTGCCGCGATACTTATCGTCCATTTGCTGACCGAAGTGACGACGCCGGAAACCCTGGCCTGGGTTTACCAGAATTTTTCCTTCCGTCCGGCGGTGATCGCGGCCATTTTCGATAATCCGACGCTGCCCGGTCTTTTCCATATTTTTGTCACCCTGAACAGCCATATGTTTCTGCATCATGACTGGATGCACATGGTCCTGAATGTGGGCATGCTGCTGGCCTTTGGATCAATGACAGAACGACGGTTTGGCGCCGTGAAATTTCTGATCCTGTATTTCCTGTCGGGATGGATCGGGGCGTTTGCGGAATATCTGATCGCGGATCCAAATATGGGTATCTACCTCTATGGCGCGTCGGGCGGTGTGTTCGGCACCATGGGCGCGACAGCCATTATTATGTTACCGCGATACCATCTTCGCGGGATGTTTGCCTTTGTCGGTACGTTACTGGGCATCAACCTGCTGATCGGTGCAACGCCGCTTGGAACATTGCTGGTCGGGGAGGGAGCCGGCATTGCCTGGGCTGCCCATTGCGCCGGATTTGCGGCCGGTATATTGATGGCATTCCTATATACTCAGATACCGGTGCGTGCGCGTAACTCACATTAATGTTATTGAATGTGGCTGGTATGTTGCCGGTTTATGTCTATCTTCCAGTCAATATCTGAGAAAATCTGGAGGGTTGAAAGATGACAATGGCACGGTTTGGTCTCACTGGTTTTTTAATCGCCGTTTTTGTGGCAGTCGTCTCTTTCGCGATGCCAAACAAGGCGTCGGCGGAAAGCCATTATTATAGCAGCCTGTTTGGCACCGCTGTTGAGGGGTATGATGTGGTGGCCTATTTTACCGACGGTAAACCGGTGGAAGGTGACAGCGATCATGTGGTTAAATGGAAAGGTGCTAAATGGCAGTTCGCCAGCGCTGAAAACAAGGCGTTGTTCGAAGCTGATCCTGAAAAATATGCACCTCAGTATGGTGGATATTGCGCCTGGGCAGTAAGTCAGGGCTATACGGCGTCGACAGTACCGGAAGCCTGGAAAATTGTTGATGGGAAGCTGTATTTGAATTATTCGAAGGGCGTGCAAAGCACCTGGGAGCAAGATGTGCCGGGTAATATCAAGCTTGCCGATGGGAATTGGCCGACTATTTCCGAAGATTTTGAATAGTCACTGCGGTATTGAAAAAGCACCTGGCTGCCGGGGAGCAAAAACCAGGTGCTTTTAAAGAACCCGCCGAAGCGGGTTCCTACTTCAATTATTTGCCATCGCGCCGCCAGATCGGGAATTCCTCATCCGCGGCGGGCTGGTACGTAATGGTCATCTCGTCAAAGGCCTTAAGCGATGACGTCAAATCCTCACCCTCACCGAGTTCAAAAGCATTAATCCCGCAGCGTTGCATATAGAATAGCTGATCATGCAGGACATCACCGGTCGCGCGAATATCGCCGGTGAATCCGTATCTTTCTCGCAGCAAACGGGCTTGACTGAAGGCGCGGCCATCGGCCATTTTCGGAAATTCCAGAACCACCAGATCCAGACGGTCAAGGTCCGGCACCAATGCCGCCGGATCGTCGGTATTATTCAATAATACACCCAAACGGCTATTACGGGTCAGCAGCGCCTCACGGTTTTTGAGCCATTCTTCGAGCGGAACATAAATATCGCCAGCGGGTAGGGTGTCGCTGTCCTCCAGCCCGCTGAAGGGCATCCATTCGTCCGTATCGGGCTTTCTATCCTTGATATAATTACCCATAGAGTTTCTCCTTGAACGGAGCTTGCCCAAGGCGGCGATAGGCGGTCAGGAATGTTTCTTCCGGGTCTTCGCGATTTTCCAGATAGACGCCCAAAACGTCGCCAATGGCATCAACAATTTGATCTGCACCGAAGGCCGGGCCAATGATCTTACCAATGGAGGCGTCCTCGCGCGCGCTGCCACCAAGGGTGAGCTGATAGACTTCCTCGCCCTTCTTGTTGACCCCAAGAATACCAATATTGGCCACATGATGATGGCCGCAAGCATTGATGCAGCCGGAGATATTGATGCTGAGATCGCCGAGGTCATTGATGAAATCATAATTGTCGAAGCGTTCGGTAATCGCTTGTGAAATCGGGATGGAGCGGGCTGTTGCCAGCGCACAAAAATCCAGTCCCGGGCAGGAAATAATATCTGTCAGGTGGTTATAGTTCGGCGTCGCCAGATCAAGGGCCTTAAGTTCCTGCCAGAGGGGCACCAGGTCTTTCAGCTGTACATCCGAAAGCACCAGATTTTGCCGGTGTGTCGTCCGGATTTGGCCAAGGCTATATTTATCCGCGAGATCAGCAATGGCGTCCATCTGGTCCGCCGTCACGTCGCCCGGAGGTTGGTTCACGGATTTCAGTGATAGATAGACAATCCGGTAACCAGATTGTTTATGCTGATCGATATTCTTGTCGGCCCAGCGTCCAAACTCAGGATCACTCAGCAGCAAATTTTCAAAATCCGCATCTGTATCAGGAAGCTCCTGGTAGTCGGGATCCTTGAAGAAGCCTTTGATGCGCTCAATATCCTGCTCGCGAAGATAGAGGCCGGTTGCCTTGATCTGTTGCCACTCGGCTTCGATCAGTTTGCGGAATTTTTCTTCGCCGGTTTCATGAACCAGTATCTTGATCCGCGCTTTATAGAGGTTATCGCGGCGCCCGAGTTGATTGTAGACGCGTAGTATAGCTTCAAGATAGGTGAGCATATCCTCCTTGGGCAGGTATTTCCGGATCAGCTTGCCGATCATCGGAGTCCGGCCGAGACCACCACCGACATAAACCTCGAAGCCATTTTCGCCGTCCGGGCCCTGGATAAGTTTTAAGCCGATATCATGGACAGCAACCGCAGCGCGGTCGCCAACGGCGCCGGTCACTGCGATTTTGAATTTACGCGGCAGGAAATTAAATTCCGGATGGAACGTCGACCACTGCCGGATCAGCTCGCAATACGGACGCGGATCCTCCACTTCATCGCGGGCGACACCCGCCAGCGGATCAGACGTCGTATTACGGATGCAGTTGCCGCTGGTCTGAATGGCGTGCATTTCCACAGCGGCCAGATCATCGAGGATGTTCGGAACATCTTCCAGCTTCGGCCAGTTATACTGGATATTCTGCCGGGTGCTGAAATGCCCATAGCCCTTGTCATATTTGCGGGCGATATGAGCGAGGGTGCGCATTTGCTCGGCGGAAAGCAGGCCATAGGGAATGGCCACACGTAACATATAGGCATGAAGCTGTAAGTAGAGGCCATTGCGGAGACGTTGATGTTTGAATTCGTCTTCGGACAACTGGCCTTTAAGCCGCCGCTGAACCTGGCCGCGAAATTGCTCCACCCGTTCCAGCAGCAGCTGATGGTCCTGCTCTGAATATTGATACATTGTAACCCTTAAATTTAGGCGGCCTTGCGGCCTTCATCTGTGGTGCTAGCGGCGGAGGCGTCACGCGGCAAGGCGATCGTCGGCCCGTCCGCCCGGATCTGTTCGCGCTTCGTCGTTGCTTTCCAGCCATTTTCGGCTTCCAGCACGTCAACAACATACGGTGCAATAATAAGATTGTCCCGTTCTGCCTTTTCCGCAGCAATTTTCAAGGTTTCGAGAAGATCGCCATCACCGGCAGTTGCTCCCCGGATATCGGAGGTCCAGGAGGACGCCCCATCTTCCAGACAGAGATACGCAACCAGACCTTCTTTTAAAAGGGATGCTGTGTAAACTTGCAATGCCATTGCCTCTCTCCTTCGTTGGGTGCGGCTTTTCGCGCACCAATCAATCGTCTATTGTTTAGAAATATAGGTAATAATTTATATAACTCAAGAAAAATGTATTAAAAATTTATATTACATTTTTTATGTGTATTAATTTATCACAGAGACTCCTGAATCTCGACTTTGATGAATGCCACATTCGGTTTTGTCCTGGCCGGACCACCGTCCGGAACGATCATCGGCGCCGGGCGCAACCCGCTTTGTACAGGGCATGCAGCCGAGAGACTTAAAGCCGTCAGCGACTAAGGGATGAGGTGGCAGATCTTTCGCCAGGAAAGCCTGCTTGATATCATCGGTTGTCCAGTCTGCAAGCGGGTTGATCTTGAGAAAATCATGGTCCGCTTCAATCATATGTAACGTTGACCGAGTGGAAGACTGGAAATGCTTACGGCCGGTAATCCAGGCCTTAATACCAAGATTTTTCATCCTTTTCAATGTCTTATCAAGCGGATCGACTTTACGGATTTCGCAGCATTTATCCGGATCACTGGCGAATAACATGTCGTCCGGATCGAGGCGTTGCAGCGCGCCATCATCGGGGCGGACAATGCGTACATCTTCCAAACCGAAATGATCAGTCAGTGTTTTCTGATAGCGCAACGTTTCACCGAACAGCCGCCGGGTATCTAAAAATATCACCGGAATTGATGTATCAACCTGGGCCACAAGGTCCAAAAGTACAGCAGATTCGGCGCCGAAGGAAGACGAGAGCATGATCTGTCCCTTCAATTCATTCGACACAAGGGCGTCCAGCAAATGTACGCCGGACAAATGCCCGTATTTCCCGCGAAGCCGGGCTGCGTCTAATTCAGCGCCGTAGTTTTGCAAATTACTCGTCATGGATCACCCTTTTATCAAATGCTATGCCAGTACAACTATGATGTTAGTTTTTTAATATCAAGAAAATAAGTAAAATAAATGTAATTACGTGAAAATAGTGTGAAAATAATCGCCCCCGAACCGCGCCGCCTGGATAAGTTGATTGTTGAGAGTAAACGGGACAGACTGCTCGCTCGGAGGACGCATGCGGCATTTCATGGTAGGAACGGTATTGGCGATAGTCGGCGGATTTTGGGGCGTGGGACACGCGGCGGCGGATATTACGGATGGTTATGTACTCGGGATTTCTGGAAATGTGATTGAACTGGACCAGGGGCGGACGGTTTCGCTATATGGGCTGCAGTTGGTGGAAATATCGCAAAATGAGGAAATTGCTGCCGCCGGTCAAAAATACCTGGAACAGCTCTTGTCCGATTCCCCGTTGATACTGCAGACAGGGCTCTTTGACGTTCAGCAAAACGGGCGAAACCGCTACGGTGACTGGCATGGGAAATTACTAACGGCGCAGGGTGACTGGGTGCAGAAATCAGTGATAGAAAAAGGGTACGGCTGGTGGCGCGGGGCAGCAAACTATCCGCCATCGCTGGCGCGGGATCTTTTGCGCGCAGAGGCCGGTGCTAGGAAGAAGGGGGCCGGAATCTGGAAGAGCTTTCAGATTCTGAACACCAATGCAGAGAAAATTTCAGTGTTTCGCGATGATTTTGTGATCGCGGAAGGCCGCGTGATCGAGGTGTTCGAAACGTCCAAAACAACCTATCTGAATTTCGGGAATGACTGGCGAACTGACTTCACTGCCGCAATTTCTTCGAAAAATCGACCTAAATTTGTCGCTCAGGGCTGGAAGTTATCGGACCTGATGAATAAATTGGTAACTATGCGTGGGAAATTGCGGCTCTATAACGGACCCTATTTGGAACTTCATTTCCCCGAGCAGCTGGATATCAAGGAGATGACAAGTGAGTAAACGGACGCTGTTGCAACAGAAAATTGGAAAGCAAATGCTGCTCTGGCGGACGCCTGTGGCATTGCTGACAGCCTTGGTCATTGGCAGCTCGCCTTTGGCCACGCCCGCGTCTGCTGATGTTATGGACGATTTGTTTTCTGTCTTCGAGCCATCCGATGACCGTGCCATCGGTATCGAGCAGCACCCAAAGATTGTCGCGCAGTTCGGCGGCGAATATATCAAGGAAGGCCTCAACGAATATATTCTTGATATCGGGCTGCGACTGGCCTTTGTCTCGGAAATGAATACCCTTCCCTGGCGGTTTACGGTTTTAAATACCCCGGTGGTCAATGCGTTTGCGTTGCCGGGGGGCTATGTCTATATCACGCGCGGGCTTCTGGCCCTTGCCAATAATGAAGCGGAAGTCGCGGGCGTTCTTGCTCATGAAATCGGGCATGTCACCGCCCGCCACGGCGCCGAGCGGCAATCTCGGGCGACAGGTATAGGCCTCATAGGGGCATTGGCAGGGATCCTGACGGGAAGTGGGGCGGTGCAGCAGCTTGGCCAACAGCTCGGCGGTCTATATGTTGCTGGTTATTCGCGTGATCAGGAACATGAAGCGGATCAGTTGGGGGTGAAATATCTCGGGCTTGCCGGATATCCGCGTGAGGCCATGGCAGATTTTCTGAAACGGATGCAGGCGCAGACCGAATATTCTAAAAAACTTTCCGGTAATGAGGGGAAGGCCAGCCAGTTTGATTTCTTTGCCTCCCATCCGC
>NVRR01000058.1 GCA_002732675.1 Sneathiella sp.
GCAGCCACATCAAGCCCGAAATGCGGACGTTTCGGGATATCGTTCAGGATCCGCTGGCTGCCATAGACCCCACTCACCCGCCCAAGCGCAGGCCATTGCCAGCCGGACAGGAACCACTCCTCCTCGCTATCAATCGTGCGGATACGGGCGATCTCGCCATTTTCCTGCCGGATACGGGCCAGAAATTTCTTGCCCGGCGTCACCTTCGACGGCGGCAATCCGGTCAGCCGCTCGACCTTGTATGTCCGCTTGGCGATGGTGAGGTCCCTCACCTCTTCGCGGCCGTCATCAAGGTGGATTTCAAGGCGGGCGCTGTTTTTGAAGTCGCGACCAAAGCCGAATACAAACCGGCCCGCCGCCGATACCCTGACGGCCCGACCGTCGAAATAGACAGCAGCGCCAGGGTCCGTCTGACCCATGACCAGCCCGCCCTGAACGAAATCTCCCCGTAATGTCGCCAACTCCGCCGCCGCGGACAGCGGTATCAACAACAAAAGACACGTGATGAATAGCCGTCTCATAGCAACTGCCCCTGTTTGGACGGAGGAGAATTCCGGGCGGTCGTTGCCGCTGCCTTGGATGGTTTCTTCTTACCCGATCCGACGCCAAAGACTGCCGCCGCCTTGCCGTCGGCAAACTCCACCTCGACAACGCGGTCCCCTGTGGCCTCGGCAACGGAGGAAAGCGGCTTGCCATCTTCACCCCAGACAATACTGTAGCCGCGCTTCAAAACCCGCCTGAATGACAGGCTTTCCAGAAGGCGGATCGTTGCTGTTAGCTTGTCGGCGGCCCGATCCCGTTTGATGGTGACGGCACCGGTCATGCGCCGATCAAAGTTGCCCAGCTGATCGGCGTATTTCTCCAGACTGCGGGTTAAAAGCTGCGGCCGCAATTTGACCTTCGCCGAAATAAACTGTTGTCTCTTGAAATTGAGCCCATTGGTCACAGACTGGCGCAGCCGGCTCTCCAGATGGTCAAGATGCTGGGTCTTCTCGGCGATCAGGGTATTTGGATCGCGAAGACCACGGGCAAGCCCTGTCAGTCGCTCGCGTTTATCGGAAATCGACCGGCTTAAAGACCGTTTGATGCGCAGACCGTGATCGTCGATATAGGCAAGCAGTTCGGAGCGGACCGGCACGGCCATTTCCGCTGCTGCCGTCGGTGTCGGCGCCCGCCTGTCCGATGCATAATCAATAAGCGTCGTGTCGGTCTCATGTCCAACGGCGGAGATCAGCGGAATGACGCTTTCCGCGGCCGCACGGACCACCTCCTCTTCATTAAAAGCCCAAAGATCCTCAAGACTACCGCCGCCGCGGGCAACAATGATCAAATCGGGACGCGGAATATCGCCGCCCGGATCCAGTGCATTAAATCCGCGAATAGCCGCCGCAATCTGGCCCGCCGCCATCTCCCCCTGTACCAACACCGGCCACAACAAAACATGGCTCGGGAACCGATCGCGGAGCCGGTGGAGGATATCGCGGATGACGGCCCCGGTTGGCGATGTCACCACGCCGATAACCTCTGGAATATAGGGCAGGGTCTTTTTTCGCGCCGGATCAAACAGTCCTTCTGTGGCCAGTTTTTTCTTCCGCTCCTCCAGCAACGCCATCAGCGCGCCAACACCGGCGGGTTCCATGCGCTCAATGACGATCTGATATTTGGATCGTCCGGGATAGGTGGTGAGCTTGCCCGTACAGATTACTTCCAGCCCGTCTTCGGGCCGGAAGCTGAGTTTATCCGCAGTGCCTCGCCACATGATGCCATCCAGCACCGCCTTATCATCTTTCAAGGTCAGGTAAACATGACCCGAGGCCGCCCGCTTCAGCCCGGAAATCTCCGCCCGCAGCCGAACATGGCCAAAGCTATCTTCGACCATGCGTTTTAACGCGCCGCTCAGTTCTGAGACGGTATATTCATGGATATTGGAGGAGCCGAATTCCTGATTTTCTGACACGCGTTGCCTTTTCGTTTAATTAGCGTCGAGACCTATGCTAGAAACTTTACACCGCGCCGAGGGTGCAGCGAAACAGTAAATTGACACGGAATAAAATGAATATACTCGTTATTGGCTCCGGTGGCCGTGAACATGCTCTGTGCTGGAGCTTAAAGAAGTCCCCGCTGATCGACACCCTCTATTGTGCGCCCGGAAATGGGGGCATCGAGGATGTGGCCACATGTGTACCGATCAAAGTGGATGATATCCCGGCAATTCTGGAGTTCTGCCAGTCCGAAAAGATTGATTTCGTCGTTGTCGGACCGGAGGTACCGCTGGTCCTTGGCCTTGTCGACGCGCTTGAGAATCTCGGTATCAAGAGTTTTGGACCCCGAGCTGGCGCGGCCGTTCTGGAAGGCTCCAAAGGGTTTATGAAGGATCTATGCCGCGACTATAACATTCCAACCGCGACATATGGGCGCTTTCGGACCGCGGACGAGGCGAAAGCATATCTGATGGGCCAGCAAATGCCGATCGTTATCAAGGCCGATGGTCTCGCCGCCGGAAAAGGCGTTATTATTGCCGAAACACTGGATCAGGCGAAGGCGACGGTAGACGACATTTTTACCGGATTATTCGGGGACGCGGGCGCCGAAATCGTTATTGAGGAATTCATGACCGGAGAGGAAGCAAGCTTCTTCGTCCTGAGTGATGGTGAGAATATCCTGCCCCTCGCCACCGCGCAGGACCATAAAGCCGTCGGCGATGGCGATACCGGCCCCAACACCGGCGGCATGGGCGCCTATTCCCCGGCGCCGGTGATGACGACGGAAATGATTGCCCTCACCATGGACCGGATCATTGCGCCGACGGTCGCCGCCATGAAAGATCGCGGCGTGCCATTTACCGGCGTTCTCTATGCCGGACTGATGATAACGGCGGAGGGGCCGAAACTCATCGAGTATAATGTGCGCTTCGGCGATCCGGAATGTCAGGTTCTCTGTGCCCTGCTGAAAAGTGACCTGCTGCCTGCGCTGATGGCGACGGCGACCGGTACTCTGCCTGATATTAGTCTCGATTGGAGCCCCGACAGCGCCTTGACCGTTGTTATGGCCGCGGACGGATATCCGGGGCCGTATGAGAAAAATACGGTGATTGGCGGGCTGGATCAGGCCAACGAACTTGAGGATGTTATTGTCTTTCATGCGGGCACTATCAGAAAAGATAACCGGGTCTTCGCAACAGGTGGCCGGGTGCTTGGAATCACAGCAACTGGAAAAACCGTTAAACAAGCGCAAGAAAAAGCGTATAGTGGGGTTAAGGCGATTGAGTGGCCGCAAGGATTTTGTCGATCCGACATTGGTTGGCGGGCGATTGATCGTATTGTGTGAGAGAAATAACCAACGATAAAAGAGGCATAAATGTCCGAAGAATCAACCCAGTTTTCTGGGACCATGGCGGTGCGGGAGCGTCATAAGTTCGATGTCAACGTTCTTGAGGCTTATCTGAAGAGCAATATTGTCGGCTTTAACGGCCCGCTGGAGGTTGCGCAATTCAAAGGCGGGCAATCCAACCCCAGCTATCAGCTCAGCACCCCGTCGCAAAAATACGTACTGCGGCGTAAACCGCCCGGAAAACTTCTCCCCTCGGCCCATGCTGTCGATCGCGAATACCGCGTTATCTCGGCTTTGAGCCAGACGGAGGTGCCGGTGCCAAAGACATATTGCCTTTGTGAAGACGAAAATATTATCGGCACCATGTTTTATGTTATGGAATTTATGGATGGCGATATTGAGTGGGATCCATCGCTTCCCGGCTATTCAAAAGCGGACCGGGTCGCGGTGTTTGACAGCATGAATGCGGCAATGGCCGCTTTGCATATGGTCGATTACAAGACCGTCGGGCTGGAGACATTTGGCAAGCCCACGGAATATCTCGCCCGACAGATAAATCGCTGGACCAAACAATATCGCGCGTCCGAAACCGAAGAAATTGACGCCATGAACCAGTTGATGGCATGGCTACCGGAAAACATTCCTGCGGGCGACGAAACGGCGATCGTTCATGGCGATTACCGGCTTGATAACACGGTTCTTGATAAGGAAACACATCAGGTCATCGCCATCCTGGATTGGGAACTTGCAACCCTCGGCCATCCGCTCGCCGATTTTTCCTATCATTGCATGACCTGGCGGTTGGAGCCGGAACTTTTCCGCGGGTTAAACGGGCTGGATCTGCCCGCCCTCGGCATCCCGACGGAAAAGCAATATGTCGACGCCTATTGCGCCCGTACAGGCCGCGATAGCATCGACAACTGGGACTTCTACATGGCCTATAACATGTTCCGTCTCGCCGCGATTTTGCAAGGCATCGTTGGCCGCGTAAAAGATGGCACCGCAGCCAATAAAAATGCCGCTGATGTCGGCGCGCGCGTCAAGCCTCTCGCAATACGCGGCTGGGAACAAGTCGAAAAGATCATGAATTCCGCATAGGTCGGGCCTCAGCACAGAAATTCAAACGACAGGGATTGCAATGAACGACGGATCACAAATCATACCCGTTCGCGACGCGCATCAGTTTAATGAAGGCGCGCTATATGATTATCTCAGGGAAAATGTTGACGGATTTGCCGGTAATTTGACCGTAAGCCAGTTTCAGGGCGGTCAGTCAAATCCAACGTACCTGCTACAAACCCCCGATCAGGCCTATGTCATGCGGAAAAAGCCGCCGGGTGTGCTCCTGCCCTCGGCTCATGCAGTGGATCGCGAATATAAAGTAATATCCGCACTGCAAGATACCAATGTTCCCGTGCCCAAAACATATTGTCTTTGCGAAGATGACGATGTTATTGGCACCCCTTTTTACATTATGGAAAAAGTCGAAGGCCGCGTCATCCGCACCCCGTCCGCCCCGAATATGGACGCGACAACGCGTGCCGCCACGTTCGAGGCCATGAACGACGCACTGGCAAAAATGCATATGGTCGATGTTGATAAAGTCGGGCTTTCGGACTTTGGCAAGAAAGGCAGCTTTTTTCTCCGTCAGATCGGCCGCTGGACAAAGCAATACCGCGCATCGCAAACAGATGATCTGGAGGCTATGGAAAATCTTATCCGCTGGCTGCCTGAAAATTTACCTTCGAGCGATGAGACCTCCATCGTTCATGGCGACTATCGGCTGGAAAATATGATCCTGCATCCGAGCAAACCGGAGGTTATCGCCCTTCTGGACTGGGAGCTCTCAACCCTTGGCCATCCACTGGCCGATCTCGCCTATAACTGCATGCCCTATCACTTTGTTCATCCCAAAAATGGCGGGCTGGTCGGTGTTGACCATGCCGCCACGGGCATCCCGACAGAGCAGGAATATATTGACGCTTATTGTCGGCGAACAGGGCGTGATGGTATCGAGAACTGGTCTTTCTATGTTGCCTTTTCCCTTTTCCGCCTCGTCGGGATCGTGCAAGGCGTGTACAAACGCGGCCTTGACGGGAATTCCAGCTCGAAAGTCGGCGCGGAATATGAGACCTTTCCCAATATGCTCGCCACCCTCGGCTGGCAGCAGGTCGAAAGCGGACAATAACAGGTCGCGATCGGGACCAACGCCGTGAGCAATGATTGCTAGCGTCATATCAATAACGGGATGAGGCCGTGCTTGAACGCGCCCTTTGGAGGTTGATGGTATGACGCAGAAACCGGATGGAACCCCTGACGATAATGACCGCGTCGAAATAGGTCCGACGCCGCTCGCCTTTGCGGAATGGGCGGCCGCAGGCCTCGATATCCCCAACCTCAAGATCATGCGAGAGCAGCGACTGCAACGGCTGGTCAAGGCGTTGAATGATCGCGACTATGGCGGCATTCTGCTCTATGACCCGCTGAATGTCCGCTTCGCCTCGGACACAACGAATATGCAGCTTTGGGCCGCCCATAACCCCTTTCGCGCCTGCTTCGTCGCGGCCGATGGATATATGGTGATCTGGGATTTCAAGAACGAAAACCTGCTCACTGCCTTTAATCCACTCGTCCGGGAGACACGCGGCGGTGCCTCCTTCTTCTATTTCACCAGCGGTGATAAAGCAGAGGAAAAAGCCGGTCGTTTCGCCGGCGAGATAGACGAACTCATGCGCGCCCATGCCGGGGGTAACCGGCGGCTCGCTGTTGATAAAATCCAGGTTTTTGGCCTCAGGGCGCTGGAATCCCTCGGCCTTGAAATTTTCGAAGGCGAGGAAGTCACGGAAAAAACCCGCGCCGTCAAACAAAGTGAAGAGATAAAGGCCGTGCAATGTGCCGTCCATGCCTGCGAGATGTCCATGTTCGAGATGCAAAAAATGGCGGCGCCCGGCCTCACCGAGAATGAGATTTGGGCGGTGTTGCATGCGGGGAATATCAAGCGCGGCGGCGAGTGGATCGAAACCCGCATTCTGGCCTCCGGTCCGCGCACAAATCCGTGGTTTCAGGAATGTGGCCCGCGCATTGTCGGCAATAACGAACTGCTGGCATTCGATACCGATCTGATTGGCTGTTATGGCATGTGCGCCGATATTTCCCGGACATGGTTCCTAGGCGATGGCAAGCCCAGCGACGAGCAAAAACGGCTATATCAGCATGCGCATACGCATATCGCCGAGAATATGAAGCTGCTTGGCCCCGGTATCGCGTTCAAAGACATCACATTTGGCGGGCATTTTCTCTCAGAAGAATATGTATCTTCACGCTATTCGTGCAAAATGCACGGCGTTGGTCTTTGTGATGAATGGCCTGATATCCGGTATCCCGAAGATTATCACGAAGGTGCGTTTGACTACAAAACGGAGCCCGGGATGATGCTGTGCGTCGAAGCGTATGTTGGCGCCAAAGGCGGCGGCGAAGGCGTCAAGCTGGAGGAACAGGTTCTGATCACCGAAGATGGCTATCGGAATATGACCTGCTATCCGTTTGAAGATATTTTACTTGGATAGATTACGGCTTAGTGCTCGGCATTTTCGATGCGCAGATTGGCCCAACGGGTAAGGCATTCAGTCGGTTCCAGAACAAGGCCTGCAGCCTCCCCGAGGCCGGAAATGGGCTGAAGGCCCGCCGTCGCCGCATAATCCTGGGTCAACCATTCACAGGGGTCCAGACTTTCGTATTGATACAAAAATCCGGCAACGACTACAATGATCCCCAGCATTGTCCAGCCCAAAAACTTAATCATCCAACCCACGCCTACATAACCACTCAACGATAGAAGCTTGCCTGTATATAGGAAAGCGGCGGTTTCCCCCTAACGAAAAATGCGAAGGACGCGCAAACGCCCTTCGCATCTATTCCGAAATCAGAAAAATCAGTCGTATTTCTTAAGTTCCAACCGACCGATCTGGTTGCGATGCACTTCATCGGGGCCGTCGGCCAGACGCAATGTCCGCGAATGCGCATAGGCGTTGGCAAGACCAAAGTCGTCACTGACACCGGCTGCACCATGAGCCTGAATGGCCCAGTCGATGATCTTACCGGTGATATTCGGTGCCACCACCTTGATCATGGCGATCTCGGCTTTGGCGGCCTTGTTGCCAACGGTATCCATCATATAGGCGGCTTTCAACGTTAGCAGCCGGGCTTGCTCGATCATCGCGCGTGATTCGGCGATGCGCTCCAGAGTCACCGACTGCTCGGCAATGGTTTTACCGAAAGCAACGCGGGATTTCACGCGGATACACATACGCTCCAGCGCCCGTTCCGCCACGCCAACTTGACGCATGCAATGGTGAATGCGGCCAGGGCCCAAGCGCCCTTGCGCGATTTCAAATCCTCGCCCTTCGCCGAGCAGGATATGATCTGCGGGCACCCGCACATCTTTGAACTCGACCTCGGCATGACCATGTGGTGCATCGTCATAGCCGAAAACCGGCAGGAAGCGCTTCACATTAATGCCCGCTGTATCCATGGGCACAACGATCATCGACTGCTGCGTATAGCGCGAGGCTGTCTTGTCTGTTTTCCCCATAAAAATCAACACTTTGCAGCGCGGATCACAGGCACCGGAGGTCCACCACTTGGTGCCATTGATGACGTATTCATCGCCATCACGGGTTATATCTGATTCGATATTTGTCGCATCCGACGACGCCACCGCAGGCTCCGTCATGGCAAAAGCCGAGCGAATTTCACCGTCCAAAAGCGGCCTCAACCAGCGATCTTTGAGCTCCTGGCTCGCGTAGCGTTCAAATACTTCCATATTGCCCGTATCCGGGGCGGAGCAGTTGAAAACTTCCGGCGCAAACGTCACACGGCCCATAATCTCGCAAAGCGGTGCATATTCGAGGTTGCTAAGGCCCGCGCCCAGATCACTTTCCGGCAGGAACATGTTCCAAAGCCCGACAGCCTTCGCCTTTACCTTCAACTCATCAATAATTTGCGTGGGCTGCCAGCGATCGCCTTCTGCGACTTGCTCATAAAACACATGCTCGTTCGGATAAATATGTTCATCCATAAACGCCTGCACACGTTCTTGCAGCTCTTTCACTTTATCTGAATATTCAAAGATCATCCTGAGTTCCTTTTTATTCTTGTTTGTTTCAGTTTTCGTAAACCAGGGTCCTGACCCTAGCGCCGTGCTTCAAAAAAATTCTTCAATAGCAGGGCCGACTTTTCTTCCTTGATACCGCCATAAACCTCCGGCTTGTGATGGCATGTCGGCTGGTCAAATATACGCGCGCCATATTCAACACCGCCGCCTTTCGGGTCATACGCCCCAAAATAAATCCGCCGTATCCGCGCCAGAGAGATTGCCGCCGCACACATCGGGCACGGCTCCAACGTAACATATAAATCGCAGTCCACAAGCCTCTCGCTGCCAAGCATATTCCCCGCCGCCCGGATTGCCAGCATTTCAGCGTGGGCTGTTGGATCATGACGCCCAATCATCTGGTTGCTGACGTTGGCAACGACGCGCTCCAAACGGGAATCAAAAATAACCGCCCCTACAGGCACTTCCCCGCGCCGCGCGGCAAGCGCCGCCGAATTCAGCGCCATTTCCATATAATCAACTATTTCAATGTCCATGACTGCAAACTCGCAATATGAAGCGCAGCCGTCAAGCAGCAACAAGCCGCGCGCAAATTAATTTCGCGCAAGACCAACTGGTTTGTTGAGTTGTTAAGGTCGGAGGACTAAAAGAAGGCATGACTTATCCAATTATTGGCATAACCCTCGATGCGGAGGAACCCGGCGGCTATTCGAATATGCCCTGGTATGCGCTTCGGCAGAATTACGCCGATGTGGTGGTGGCCAGTGGCGGCCTCCCCCTCGCCCTGCCGCACGAGCCAGACCTTGTTGGTGCCTATTTGGAAAAACTCGACGGGCTGATTGTCACCGGCGGTGCCTTTGATGTTGACCCGAGTATGTTTGGCGCCGAAACACGGCATGATACGGTCGTGACCAAGGACCGCCGCACGGCATTTGAGAAAGCCATGACAGAGGCCATGCTGGGCGCGGACAAACCCGTCCTCGGCATTTGCGGCGGGCAGCAGCTCTTGCATGTGATCCTCGGCGGCACCCTGATCCAGCATATTCCGGACGAAGTGGATGCCCCTCTGTCCCATGAACAACCCAACCCACGCACCGAGGCGGGCCATCATGTCGATGTGGTGCCCGGCACCTTGCTGCACCGGATCGTCGGAACCAACAGGCTTGATGTCAATAGCGCCCATCATCAGGCGGCAAAAGATCTCAGCGACAATATCACCGTCAATGCCACGGCGCCCGACGGCGTTATCGAAGGCATCGAGGACGCTCGCTATCGGTTTTGTCTGGGCGTTCAGTGGCATCCCGAATATTTGATCTCCAAGGGCGATAAGGACATTATCGATGCCTTTATTGCCGCCAGCCGGACATAACTGATGACAGATAAAAATGTAACGAAGGAACGTATCGCCAAACGCATGGCCCGGGCCGGGCTTTGCTCCCGGCGCGAAGCCGAACGCTGGATTGAAGCCGGGCGGGTCGTTGTCAACGGCACGATACTGGAAACTCCCGCCTTCACCGTCTCGGATACGGATCATATCAAGGTCGATGGCAAAGATATCCCCAAGCTCGAACGCTCCCGTCTCTGGCGCTACCACAAACCTGTCGGGTTGGTCACCAGTCACAAGGACGAGAAGGGCCGGGAAACGGTTTTTGACCAATTACCCGATAATCTACCGCGGGTCATCTCCGTTGGCCGCCTTGATCTTAACTCTGAGGGATTGTTGTTGCTGACCAATGACGGTGAGCTTGCCCGCAAGCTGGAGCTTCCCGCCACCGGCTGGAAGCGGAAATACCGGGTGCGGGTCCATGGTCGTCCCCGCGATTCCGATATGGAATTGCTGGCACGGGGTCTCACCATTGATGGCGTGAAATATGATTCTATTGATGGCACTATCGACAGCGCCAAAGGCGCCAATTCCTGGCTGACCATCGGTCTTCGGGAAGGCAAGAACCGCGAAATCCGCAAAGTGATCGAGCATCTCGGCTATTCGGTGAACCGACTGATCCGGATATCCTATGGGCCGCTTGTCCTTGGGGATTTAAAAGCCGGCGCCGTGGAGGAAGTAAAATCCCGCATCCTTCGCGATCAGATGGGCGTCGAAAAATTCGAAGATCAGGCACCGGAACCAGCCACGGCAAAGCGCGCGCCGCGGGGCAAACGCGGGCTTCTCCCACCCAAAAACGCCGCCAGCAAAGCGGGCCCTGGTTCCCGCCCCCCCGCCAAGGGCCGAAAAACCCTGAAAATTAAACCCCCCTCCCGACGGGGCCGGTAATGCGGATCGTTGGCGGTGAATTTCGCGGCAAGAAGCTGATCCTGCCGGACGACACCCGTATACGCCCGACGTCCGACCGAACGCGGGAGGCTCTGTTTAATATACTCGGTCACGACAGTCATTTTCGAACCCCGCAAGGCGCGTTGCCGCTGGGGGCGCGCGTTCTGGATATTTTTGCTGGCACCGGCGCCCTCGGGCTTGAGGCTCTGTCGCGCGGCGCGGCGCATGTGACGTTCATAGATAATCACCCGGACAGCCTCAAACTCATCCGGGAAAATGTCAGCGCTATCGGTGCCGCTCGTCAGGCGGATGTCTTAAGCCGAAATGGCAGCAATCCGGGCCGGGCCGGTGCCACTTACGATCTGATCCTGATGGACCCGCCGTATAATGAAGGATTGGCGCCGCAGTGTATTTCGGCGTTAAAAGCTGGCGGCTGGATGTCCTCAAGCACCGTTATTGTGATCGAGCTCGCCGCAAAAGAAACGTTCGATCTACCCCCTGATATGGTGACTATAAAAGAGCGAAAATACGGCGCAGCGCGGCTTATCTTTCTGAAATCTGCGTAAGATCGGCGCCAGGATTTATGTGACGGTATTTATCGAACTGACCCTCGATCAGGGCCAGTCTTTCGCCAAACGACGGTAAAGCAGACATATCCAGCAACGGCTCGATCAGCGGATCAAAGGCGCAGTTCTGAAATTCCAGCGACAGGCTTATGCGCGGGTTTTTCGCCTGCGCAGAATACGGCCCACCCCAATGATAGACATCCTGCGCCCAACCCAGAACCGAGCCAGACGCGGCGGGCAAGGCCACCTTGTCTTCACCCCGAATATCCTTATCGCTGCCAACCGACGAATATCCCGACATCTTTGATCGCGGCAGGATAAACATGCAGCCGTTATCGACATCGACGTCGGTCAGCGGCAACCACAAAGACAGGCTCATCAGGAGCTGATCAGGGCCGATATTAAAGACGGTCTCGGCATCGCAATCGCGGTGCAGCGGCCAGCCCCGGTCGCCCGGCGCCGCTAAATGCCAGGCCCAGAGGTTGGGCAGCACCGCAAATTGATCGCCGAGAAAATGACGTAGCAGAGGCCGCAATCGCGCAAATAGCTGCCAGGGCTGATCGAACAGATAGATATAAACCGGCGGCAAGGCCTGCGTCCGCAAAACGCCCATGGCCTGTCGCAACGGCCGTATTTCCACCTCCGTCAAGACAGGCGGCACGCACAGATATCCTGTTTCCCAGAAGGCATCCGCAATTTCGTCAAGCTGATGTGGCGAAAATTCAATTTCCGACACGTCCTGCGACGCGCCGATTGTGAGGTCTGGCAGGAGTTCGCGCCAATGCGTCTCGCATGTAATGTCAAAATCAGCTGGCCTGATCGCCGTATCACGTAACCCCATGGCTAGCGGCGCCCAAACAGTTTCTCGATATCGGCGAGCTGCAGTTCCACATAGGTCGGGCGGCCATGATTACACTGGCCGCTATGGGGGGTGACTTCCATTTCCCGGAGCAGCGCGTTCATTTCCTCAATGCTCAAGCGCCGTCCTGCCCGGACCGACCCATGACAGGCCATGGTGGCACAGACTTGATCGAGGCGGTCTTTTAACGAAAGCGCCGTATCCAGCTCCCCCAGATCATCGGCAAGATCCTGCACCAGCCCTTTTATATTACAATCCCCGAGCATGGCAGGGGTCTCCCGCACGACCACCGCGCCCACACCAAAAGGTTCCAGCACCAGTCCCATTTCAGCAAGTTCCTCGGCGCGCTCTGCGAGATGGCCCGCGGCGACTTCATCAAGTTCGACAACTTCGGGCAGCAGAAGCATTTGACGGGCCACCGATTTTTCCGCCAGTTGCTTTTTCATACGCTCCATCACCAGCCGTTCATGGGCTGCATGTTGATCCACCAGAATAAGGCCGTTGGCCGTCTGGGAAACAATATAGGTTTCGTGCAGTTGGCTGCGGGCCGCCCCCAGCGGATAATGCTGCAATACCTGCACCTCGTCCTGCTGCGAGGGTGTTTCCAACTCGGACGGCGCCAGCGGTGCCTGATAGGCTATTGTGTCTTCGGCGAGCCCGGGGGCCAGTTGCCCTGACGGCGCGCCATCCCATCGCCCCCAGTTTGCGTTTCCCGCAGGCCGAGACTGCAGGGGAAGCGGCATGGATTGCGGATGAAACGCGCCCAATGCCTGCCCCGATATGGTGGAGGAGGCACGATGCCCCTGCTCCGCCAGGGCATGACGCAGCGCGCCGACGATAAGCCCGCGCACGCCGCCTGAATCGCGAAAGCGCACTTCGGCTTTGGCCGGATGCACATTGACATCCACCTGATCGGGCGGCACTTCCAGAAAAAGCGCGAGCAACGGATGCCGATCCCGTGCCAGCAGATCCATATAAGCGCCGCGCACAGCACCGGTAAAGAGCTTGTCGCGCACGGGCCGACCGTTCACAAACATGAACTGCATCATGGCGTTGCCGCGATTGAACGTCGGCACCCCGGCGTAGCCCGAAAGCTGCACCCCATCCCGGTCGGCGTCGATCTTGATGGCATTATCGGCGAAATCCCGTCCCATGATGGCGCCAAGGCGATCGAGCCAGGCCTCAAATAAATCCCCTTGGGCTGCATTAACCCGCAGCGCCACGCGCTTTTCATCGGCAAGTGTAAATCCGATGGCGGGATAAGCCATGGCAAGACGGCGGATCACGTCGAGAGCCGCACCAAATTCAGATCGCACCGTTTTCAGGAATTTAAGCCGGGCTGGTGTCGCATAAAACAGGTCCCTGACCTCGACACGTGTGCCTTCCGATGCGCCAGCGG
>NVRR01000059.1 GCA_002732675.1 Sneathiella sp.
GGGCAATCAAGCCCAGATTCCAGCAATTTTCTCTCAAGGTTTCCGAAATATCTGTCAATCACGGGCTGAACATATGCATTCAAAACCGCCGTGCTAGTGCGCTCATATTCACGCCATTGCCGTGAAATTTGACTGCTTGTAGACACCATTACCCCAGGTAATAATGAGCGTAGTAAATCAGCACAGCGGACTTCGTGTCTATCATCAACATAGCTGTGTAGAAAGACAACAGCGACCGCCTCAATATCTGCCTCTCGGCAGATATCAGCGACGACGGTGACATCCAATTCATCTAACGGCGTGATAATGTTGCCTGCCCCGTCAAGACGCTCGGTGACTTCAAGACGATAGCGACGTGGAATATAGGGCGGAGGTGTTCTGGCCTTGAGATTATACAAATCAGGGCGATTGCCGCGGCCGATCTCTAAAACGTCCCTAAATCCACGCGTTGTGACAAGTGCTGTCTTAACACCTTTCCACTCGGTGATTGCGTTAATCACTGTCGTCCCGCCATGCACAAAAAAATCAATGGCTGACGGGTCCAGATTGTTCGTTTCTTTTGCGTCCAAAATGGTATTAAGCACGCCAATAGACTGGTCATCTGCAGTCGTTAGTGTTTTCCCAAACGTGATTTTCCCCGTAGTCTCATCATAAGCGATCAGGTCGGTAAATGTGCCGCCGACGTCTGTTGCTAACCTGACCATACCCTATCGCTCCTTGCTCATCTTTAGAGCAGTTGGGCTGAGACCATATGACTGGACAGCTTCTTCTAACGTTATCAAGCCATCCGCGATGTCCGCCTGTATATCGGATATCAGACGGTCTTCTGGACGTCCCCAAGCGCCACCACCGCCAGTGATAACCCGAACATTGTCACCACGCCTAAGATGCCAATCAGGATGATGATGCACACGTATGGGCACATCATCGCCAGCCGTTCGAACCTCAACAAAATTACAACTTCCTACGCCGCCGCCATCCATTCCCCAGGGCGGCGTTTTGTTGCGACTAATGCCGCAAAAGAACGAGGCTTCGTCTGTGCGCATTTCATACTCACGGATCAAGCCGTAGCCACCACGATGACGTCCGGCGCCTACCCCACCTTCAGTATTAAACCCATAGCGCCGTACGAGAATAGGTAACTTTGCCTCTAATAACTCGACCGAGTGATTGTACGTATCGCCATCGGTCAGCGCGATCAGCGCGTTGGCTCCATCACGATCAGATGTCGCCCCCCACCCTCCGTGCTGCGGCTCGATATGAACAAACAGCTCGCCGTTTTCTTTTTTCCCCGTCAAATAGAGTACGGTTAAACTGGTATATGATCCGGCAGAAAACTGCTCGGGCTTTAGGGGTGCTAACGCACGCCAGACAAGTTCTGAGGCATGCACGGACCCTTCATAATACCAGCCTGTCGGGGCCGGCTTATTAGCGCTAAAAACAGTGCCTTCTGGAACAACAACGTCCAGCGGCGCAAACCAGCCTTCATTTGATGCCGCGCTTGGATCAACTAGCGCCTTAAAGACAGTCTTCACGGCCGATTCCAGCGCGCCACGTGTGCAGTTGATCGGTCCTGCTGTCGTCGGTGCGCAGCCCGTAAAATCAACCGTCATACTATCGCCCGCAATAGTGATACGCACGCATACTGGAATAGAATCGTCTGTTATACCGTCGCCATCTATAAGATCTTGGGCTTCATAGACACCGTCTGGAAGCTCAGCGATCGCGCGGCGGCTACTCTGAGAGCTGCGTTCATTGATCTCGTTAAAAGCCGCACTGACCGTCTCAACGCCATATTTCTCAGCGCTATCTCGAAGATTTCGTTCGGCAATTCGAACCGTTGCGATTTGCGCACGGAGATCGCCCATCGCCAATTCTGGCATACGTACATTCTCTTCAATCAGGCGAACCAGATCGTCATTGAGTTTATCTTCCCGGGCAATGCGGATACCAGGAAGGCGCAAGCCTTCTTGAAAAATCGACGTCGCATCAACGGGGAGGCTGCCTGGCATCGCGCCACCGATGTCTAGCCAGTGGGCGACGGTGATTGCATAGGCTAACAGCTGATCTCCAATAAAAATCGGCCGAACAACTGCCACATCATTTGGGTGGGTCCCACCTGCAAAAGGGTCGTTGGTAACGAAAATATCACCGGACGCAATATCATCTTTATAGCGCGCCGCCAAAGCTCGCACTTGGTAGGCAAAAGTTCCCGTGAATAACGTAATACCGTTTGACTGTGCAATCAAATCGCCGTTCGGCGCACAAATACCACAAGCGAAATCCAGAATCTCGTAGACGATTGGGCTCATGCTGGTTCTTGTCATGATGATGCCCATCTCATCGACCGTTGCCAGCAATTTACCGGTAAGTATTTCGACCGTTATCGGATCGACATTGATAATTGGCTTCTTGCTATCTTGCATCAATTTCTAGGGCTAAGTCTGCATTAGGATAGACCGGCATCGCATAAAGCGTAAAATACCGCTCGGTTACACGGGTTTTATGAGCATTATTCTGGAGCTTATGGACTGAAGTATCGTTCATTACCGTATCTCCTCTACATTAGTGCAAAAATAATACAAACAACCTATTCGTATTACTTGGTTCTTATGCGATCAACAAAAACAGCTGCAATCACGACGCATCCCAAAACGATCATCTGAATATTACCGTCAATTCGTGTCAGGTTCATCCCATTTGATAGAACTGTAACAAACACGGCACCTAATAAGACAGCTGGAATGCCGCCAATACCGCCGCGGAGACTAACCCCACCAATCACGGCTGCAGCAATACTTTCCAGCGTAATGTTACCACCTAAGTTTGGCTCACCCGAACCAGTGCGCGCTGTCAACAGCATGGCACCAACGGCCGCCAAGACAGAGCAGATAATATAAGCATAAGTTAGGTATAGGCGGCTCGGCAAGCCGGCAACCTTAGCAGCCCGGGGATTGCTACCCAAAATGTAGAAACCCCGCCCGATCACTGTCCGTGTGAGAATCAAGTGAATAATCACGAGAAGAGCTGATGCAATAATAATTGGCGCTGGGATGCCTAATACTTCCCCACTATAAACTAAATTACTGAATTCACGTGGCACGCCAAAAACGGGGCGCCCGCCAGAAATCGTCGAGGCAATTCCATAACAAATATTCAGCGTACCAAGCGTTGCAATAAAAGGATTTACGCGCAAGACAGACACGCAGAACCCATTAAACGCGCCAACAAGGATTCCGAAGACTATCCCGGCGGATACAGAGAGGAAAATAGCCAGCGTCATGGATTGCGGATTGGACTCAACAATGCCGGTCATGACCAACGCAACAAGAACACTAACCGATGACACACACATACCAAGTGACAAATCAAAACCGCGGGTCAAGATCACCACCATTTGCGCAGCAGCAAAAACGACCAAATAACTGGCTTGTGTGGCAACATTTACGAGATTCGCTTCGGACAGGACCCGCGGCTCGACAGCCGCAAAACCAAGCGCCATCAAGACAAGACAAATTGGCATCAGCCAACGCATGATGAACACCATCATGCGGGCATATTGTCCCTTTTGAACGGAAACCGATGCATCACTCACGAATTTTCCTCCGGTTACCATATTCTTCAAGTGCAACGGCAATAATGACAATAATGCCGAGCACGATCGTTTGAATTTTGCTGTCAATCCGTACCAAGTTCATGCCGTTTGTTACAATTGACAGGAACAAAGCGCCCAACGTCACCAATTCGACACGGCCGATACCGCCTCGCAAGCTCACGCCGGCGATGACAGCTGCCGCGATGGATTGCAGCATGACAATATTTCCGCCAAGCGTCGCCTGGCCGGACCCAACACGGGCGGTTAGGAGAACACCGGTGATAGCGGCCAAGGCACCACACATTGTATATGCCATAACCAAATAAGTTTTCGTTGACACACCGGACACCAGCGATGCCTGCAAGTTTCCGCCAATGGCATAGATGTATCGCCCAAGTACCGTATACCTCTGAATAACCCAAACCATGATAACGAGCGCCAGGGCTACGTATACGGTGGTTGGCAAACCAAGCCACAGAGCGCGGCCAAAGCTCTTCACAAATACTTTCGGCATTCCATAAACAGGAATACCGTTTGTTAATAGCAAGGCAATACCAGCGGTGATCGATAGCGTTCCCAACGTTACCATGAAGGGCGAGACCCGAAGGAAAGCAACACATAAGCCGTTTACTAAGCCAACCGCTACTCCGCAACCAATGCCTGCCGCCACGCCAGCGAAAATCACCAACCCGACATCATCTGGCATTATACCCAGTAAGTTTGCCATCACGGTGGCCGTAACGGTGCTGGAAAGTGCGACAACTGCGCCGACGGACAGATCAAAGCCACCTACAATCAGAACCAACATTTGCCCAGCCGCCAAGATCGCCAGAAATGAAGTTTCTCTGAGCACATTGAGGATATTGAAAATTCCCAAGAACCGTGGTTCAAAAATCGACAAGGCGGCAATAAGGACTACTAGCATTATCGGCAGTAATCCCATCGCAGAGATGGCCCTGACAAGCTGGTTTACCTCTTTTTGGTGCAGATGACCTGAGGCTAGATTATTGTTCACCACCTACTCTCCTGCATTCGATTTTGCTTCATCATCCTGGAAGAAGCAGGATAGGACTGCCTGCTCGTTTATTTCGTCACCTGTCAACTCCGCGACCAACTTAGAGCGATGCATGACGTAAAGCCGATTTGAAAGATGTAAGACTTCTGGCAGCTCGGACGATACGAGTATGATTGCCGCACCCTTGCCGACCAATTCTTTCATGAGTTCATAGACCTCAACCTTCGCGCCAACATCTATGCCAACCGTAGGTTCATCAAACAAAAATACATCGGTTTCTCGCGTTAATCCGCGTGCCAGCATGACCTTCTGCCGATTACCTCCCGACAAATTGCCGACCGGGCGTTCAATATTTGGCGGCCGCAACTTCAGCCGATCAACAATGCCCTGAATGAGCTTTCTCTCGTTCAGTTTCTTTAGAATCCGCATCCATGAAAAATCTGCCAAATCAAGCGCCGCCATCGACGCGTTTTCGCGAATGGGGCGTTCAAGCGCCAAGCCCTCAGCGACCCGATCAGATGGAAAATAACAAGCACCCTTTTTCAGACTGATATCCGGTCGAGGGTGTAAGATGCGTTCGCCTTTGATAACAATTTCACCCTCTTCTATCGTCTCTAAACCATATACCGCACGAACGAGTTCTGATTTACCGCAGCCAACGAGCCCGGCAATACCCGTAATTTCGCCTGCACGCGCATAGATACTCACATCATCGACCACGTGATTGGCCAGCGTAAGGTTATTAATCTCGAGCAGCTTTCGCGTCGGTTTGTGATCTATTTTCGGGAACAAGACATCAATCTTGCGACCCGTCATCAACTCAACGAGCTCATTTTCGCCGACATCCGCCGCATTACATGTTTCAATTTTGCGACCGTCACGAAGCACGGTGATTCTATCACCGATCTCTTTAATTTCGCGCATGCGATGAGAGACATAGATTATGCCAACCCCATTCGCCTTCAATCGGCCAATCAGTTCAAACAGTTTATACGTTTCATTTTCAGTCAGTGACGCCGTCGGCTCATCTAAAATCAACAATCTGACATCAGCGAGCAGAGCCTTGGCTATCTCAACCATCTGCTGATGCGCGCGTGACAATGATGACACGCGCTTTTTGGGGTCCAAATCGAAGCCCAACATCTCAATGACTTCAGCGGCACGCGCACTCATCACTCCTTTACGCAGATATCCAGCACGAGATATCTCTCGCCCCAAAAAAAGATTCTCTTCTACCGTTAAGTTCGGAATGAGTGAAAACTCTTGAAAAACAGGACTAATACCCATGACCCGAGCACGGTGAGGGGTCAAATGAGAAAGATCCCGTCCATCATAGCGGACTGTCCCTTTATCTGGCGAAAACGTACCGGCGATGACATTTATAAGTGTCGACTTTCCAGCACCATTTTCGCCAAAAAGGATATGAACTTCACCACGGCGCAGATCAAAATCGACGTTGTCCAGCGCCAGAACACCTGGGAATTGTTTAGAGATGCCACGCATCTCAAGGATACAAGAGGAAGCTATCTCCTCCCCAGTGTTTTCTGGGGAGGAGATAACAGTATCCTGCACTTGATCCGAATCGCTATTCATAGAGTTTTGATTCTCTCAAGTCGTTCGTTTCTTATTCTACTGTCACAGAATATTCCGGCTTCCATGTAGCTGGTGCGAGAACCAGATCCATGTTGATTTGGTCAGCATTCGCTTTTGCAATCATATCAGGGATTGGCTTCAGGAATGTTTTCAACTCTTTGCCTTCAAGGGCGCGGATTGCCATATCAACGGCAATCATACCTTCAAGAACCGGGTACTGCGTTGCAAAGCCGAGAATTTCACCATCATTCATGGCATCGAGCATTGCTTGGTTTTCGTATGAGGACATGATCATCATGTCATCGCTACGACCGATTTCAGCGACGGCACCAATGGCTGCTTCCGCAGTCGGCGCTGAGCCCCAGATAACGGTCATGTCTGGATAGGCTTGCAAAGCATCTTGGATCAGCTTGAGCTGAACACCAACGCCTGTGTCACCGAACATTTCAGTTTCGATCTTCACGTTGCTGCCCTTGAGTGCCCGCTGGAAGCCTTCATAGAATGATTCAGCCCAACCGGATCCGGCAGGGCCGGGAAAAGCAACGGCGCTTGCTGGCTTTCCATCAAGATGATCTAGGAGGTAAGCGCCTGTTTGCTCACCCATAGTGTCAAACTCAACGTACATTTTTGCTGTGGTTTTTGCGTCTTTAACTGGGTTTACCGTCGCAATAAGCGGCTTGCCAGCTGCAATGCTTTCTTCGAATTTTTTGGCCAGACCGGCTTCAGAAATCGGGCCAACAATGATCGCATCCGCGTTAGAGGCGATACAGTCATCAATTTGCGACAACTGACGCGGGAGGTTCTCGTAACCACCGGCTTCAAGCAATGTCATGTTAACACCTTGGCGCTTAGCTTCGGAGACAATGCCATATGCAACAGCAACCCAGAAGCTATCTTTCATGTGCGGGAATGAAACACAAAGATTCCAAGGCTTAGAAGCTTTTTCCAATGGCGAATATGTGGTTACCACATTCTCGCCAGAGCTGGCATCGTAAACCTTGACCGGCCACCATTTGTCGGCAGCTTGCGCGCTTGCTGCGGTAAGCGCAAAAGCGCCCATAGAAACCGCTACTAACGTTGTTTTAAGACTTGTTTTCATTTTTCGTCTCCTTGTGTTGCACGTGTTTTTTAAGCGGCAGTAAAAGAAATCTTACTAAAGACTTCCTGACGATTTCATTCAGTCTTAATCAGATGCTTTTCTTCTCACCTTTATTTACCGGTCGCCTTCGTTCCTACGTCCAAATATAGGTGCCGCAGGTCTCTTAAGTGAAAGTTAGGGGAACTCCCTCGCTTAAGCTAATAATCATATTAGCGTTTCCTTTGGCATTGTAAAATCTGAAAATCAAAACACCCATATCGTTTTTTTCTATATTAAATCTAAAGAATTTACATCGAATAAATACATCTTTAGATAGTAATAAACGCACTTAACCTAGAGTAGCTTTTGCTTCATCCAATCCTCGCTCAATGCGATCGAACATTTCATTGATTTCTTCCTCGGTAATAATCAGCGGAGGACAAATCCCAATGCCATCACCTGGCATTGGCCGAAGTATGAGGTTTTGGTTAAAGATTTTCTCAACCGCTAATGGCGCGGCTTTCACACTTGCCGGGTATTGCTCTTTCGTGGATTTGTCCACGACCAGCTCTAAGCCACCGATTAATCCGACACCGCGAGCCTCACCAACCAACGGATGTTCCCCCAATGCCTTAAGGCGCTTTTGAAATTGCGGCGTAATACGCTGGACATGGCCTATAATATCATCGTCCTCATATATTTTTAGTGTTTCAAGCGCTACGGCGGCAGCAACAGGATGTCCACCAAACGTATTTCCAGTACCAAAAGTACCTAATTTTGCACTGTATTCAACGAACGCATTATAGATGTCGTTCGTGATCAGAACTGCACCGATCGGTATGTAAGACGAAGAGAGTTGCTTAGCACATGTCAGAATATCTGGCTTAATGCCATAGGTATCCGATCCCCACATTTCGCCGGTCCGACCAAAGCCACAAATCACTTCGTCAGCAATCATCAGCACGTTGTGTTTCTTCAAAACTTTCTGAATTTTTTCGAAGTAGGTTTTCGGCGGGATCATGACACCGCCGGCGCCCATGACCGGCTCCGCGATAAAAGCGGCAACCGTTTCTGGGCCTTCATCCTGTATTTGTTTATCGAGCGTTTCTGCCAACCGAGTGGCAAAATCTTCTTCCGACTCGCCGTCTTCGCCATATCGATAATAACAAGGCGTGTCGGTATGGATAATGCCATCAATTGCGGGTAGATCCCACCCATCTTGTACATAAGACAGCGCGGTCAACGACCCGGCTGCAACCGTTACGCCATGATACGCGCGCTTGCGGGAAATGATCTTTTTCTTTTCCGGTTTGCCAATGGCATTATGATAATACCACACCATTTTGATTGCCGTATCAACGGCTTCCGAGCCAGAATTGACTAAATAAACCTTACCCAAGTCACCGGGTGCCATTTCAATCAATTTTTCAGAGAGATTAATCACCGGTACTGTCGCCCGATGGGAAAACGAATGAGAAAATGGTAAGATATCCAACTGACCTTTAATAGCGTCAACAAGACGTTTTTGACTATAGCCAAGGCCAGTACACCAAAGCCCTGCCAGGCCCTCTATATACTTATTATCTTGGTCATCATAAACGTAGATGCCCTCACCCCGCGTTATAATGAGAGGTCCTTTTTCTTGGTGTGCAGCCAGGTTAGTATAGGGATGCAGCGAATAGGCCAAATCGCGGCCCGCAAGAGAATTAGGTACATAGTTCATCAGCGTAACTCCTTATTATAATACCCCATGGGCTGATCGCTTATTTCATTGCGACCGCTATTTGGGAACATCGCGTATTAATAGACGTCGTATTGGCTATTTCTTTTGTTTGTGTGTAAGCACATAAGAGCCAGATTTATCAAGTTTAGCGGTCCAACCCGATTGAACAACAATTGACGTTGTCGTCTCTTCGATGATGGCAGGCCCCGTAATCTGAGCGCCTGCACCAAGCTTGTCGCCGTCATAAACAGGCGTTTTAGTTTCTTTTCCATTTGCCGAAAAGATTGCTTTGCGGTGGTTTTTAAGGGCTTTTTCTACCTTCGCACCCCTACTGAGTTTAAGCGGGTTCGGTTTTTCAATCCGGCCATAGAGCGTACATTCGACATTCACCACTTCGACGAAATTGTGTGGCTCAGAGTAAGTGTAGAGTTCTTCGTGACGCTTATGGAATGCCGTTTTGACATCTTCAATCGTCTTATCATTAATTTCAAAATTGCCGATTTCCACCGTGCATTCATGCATCTGGCCAACATAACGCATTTCAATACTGCGTTTGACGTCGATTTGGGGCGTCTTGAAACCGTCGGCAAGAAGATGCTTCCTCCCTTTCGCTTCAAGTTCCTTAAAAAACTTGTTGATACGCTTGTTCGGCGCGCTGCTGTCAAGCCGCACCGGGCAGGTCGCCATGAAGTTATATTTGACATCTGAAATAATCTGACCAAATGCACATAGCCCAGACGCCAACTTATTCAGAATGACTGTTTTAACACCCATTTCAGAAGCAAGCGCTGTAATATGGGCGGCGGTCGCACCGCCCGCACCAACGAAAACGAAGTCGCGCGGATCATAGCCACGTTCAACGGATACGCGCCGGATACCGTTCACCATGTTGTTATTTACGATGGTGTACATCCCAAAGGCTGCGTGTTCTACCGAAATGCCGAGGGGATCTGCCAAATGCGTCTTAATAGCTTGGCGAGCCTTATCCAAATCAAGCGGTAAGCGCCCGCCGATCAGGCCTTCTGGGCTCAAATAACCAAGCACAAGATTTGCGTCAGTTACCGTAGGTAACTCCCCACCGTTGCTATAGCACGCGGGCCCAGGGTCTGCGCCAGCACTTTGCGGTCCCATTTGCATGAGACCCATTTCATCAATGTGACCGATCGATCCGCCCCCAGCGCCAAGCGTTTCCACCTGTATCATCGGCACGCCGATTCTATAGCGCAAAAAATCGATATCTTTGTTTAAATTCGTTACGCCATCTTTCGTTAATGTAATGTCGAAGGACGTGCCCCCCATATCAACGGTAATCACATTTTTGCTGTTGAAAGGTTCTGCAACATATAGCCCGGCTTGCGGTGCTGAGGCTGGCCCAGAATTTATCGCGTAAACTGAGCGATCGGCCATGACCGCGCCAATGGCAAGACCTCCATTCGACTGAAAGTAGCGGACAGGATATTTGGCGCCGAGATTAGCGAAGTATTTATCCACAGATTCCACATAGTTACGCAAAATGGGCGCAAGATAGGCGTTGGTGATCGCTGTTGAAGTGCGCGTATATTCCCGAATTTGCGGATATAATTCGCTTCCAACTGTTAGAATGACTTCTGGCAGGATTTCGCGCACAATCTCAGCCGCGCGGCGCTCATGTTCTGGATACAGCACGGACCACACAAAAGAAATGGCAACACTTTCGACGCCTTCTTTTTTAAACAAACGACAAGCAGTCCGGACATCAGCCTCATTCAATGGCGTTTTAACCGACCCATCAGAAATGACGCGTTCACGAATACCTTTACGAAGGTAGCGCGGTACTAACATCGTCGCCGGAGGATAGTCAGGATCGTAGCGATAACCATCTTCTTTGTGACCCAAACGGATCTCGATCGAATCTTCATGGCCGGCCGTACAAATCAACCCTGTCTTAGCGCCGGTATGCTGAATGAGCGCATTCAGCCCTACCGTTGTACCATTAATACAAAGGTCGCAATTTGAGATGATCTCTTCGATGCTTTCGCCAATATCTTCCGAAATCAACTCAAGCCCGGTTTGGATTGCCTCCCTTGGGTCGGAAGGCGTTGATGGTGTTTTGAACAGTTTAATCTCGCCGTTTTGTTCCGCTAGAACAAAATCTGTAAACGTGCCGCCCGCATCAACCCCAAGACGATATTTCATACGCATGGTATTTTTTTCCTTCAGTCCGATAAATAGCTAGGCAGCAATGGATTTCGCGCGCAACTTCTCCGTCGCTACCGCGTCCACTTTCAGGGTTTTCGCGTTTTCGAAGACCACGCCATAGTCACCGGCAGCGCCCTTAATCGACACCAAACCATTCTTAACGTCATCCACGACTTTCGGAATCTCACGCTCGAACGGATTTCCATAACCGCCGCCGCCTGGGTTCATATTGGTAACGGTGTCGCCAGGCTGGATGCTATCGATAACATTTTCACGAATTATTTTTATTTTTCCTTTGTGTTTCACCTCGATGTGCCCGACCTTTTTATCAACAAGCGTCGACTTCGCACCAGCCGCGCCCATAGCCGGAATATGGCGCCCCTCACCGAAAGTGATAAAGGTCATTTCAGCGTCCAAAGGCTCAACTTCCCAAGCTGTTCCGGAGCCGCCACGGTACTTTCCTGCGCCGCCGGAATCTTCCATCAATGAATATTTGTGAATTATGATCGGGTAGGAGTATTCCAACAGCTCGACATCCCCTGATGTTAAGGCACCGAAACAGCACTGTGGGCCGCACGCGTGCCAGCCGTCTTGTTGCGGTGTTGCACCCGCACCTGAAATCATGCTCGCTAACACCATGGTAACGTATTCTTCGTCATGTCGGTTGTCCCATCCAGTAATATTCAAACCGTTTGAATGGCCCCAAGAAGCTGAAACTTTCGACGGCATCGCGTGTTCAAATGCGAGGCGAACCGCGTCGGTCAATGTCTCCATCGGTGTTGTCGTACAATTCATATGCGGGGCGGGTTCTTTGGCATTACAAAGGGTGCCACTAGGGCCCATGTCAACGCTGACGCAACGATACAGACCTTCATTGTAGGGGGGAGGAAGCTGCGCATACATCATCAACCCGAGATACACGCCTGAGTAAGAGTTACCCTCGTAGGAATTGATGAAATACGGGATCTGCGGCGGGCTTGCAATTTCAATATGGCAGGTATCTTTTTTGATCGTTACGGTCGCCGTAATATCAATGTCGCCAAAGCCATGGCCGGCATCCTCAAGAACCGCTGTCCCAGTATATTTGCCATCCGGCACGGTCGCAATTAGCGACCGCATGTGTTGATCCGCCATCGACAGAAGTTCTGCGATACACGCGTCAACTTCGTCCATGCCGTATTTTTCGATCAAATTTATAAGGTTCCGTTCGCCTACTTGGCAGGCGCCGATCAATGCGTTGAAATCACCTTCCTGATCGCGACGCGCACGCATGTTGGTCAAAATCATATTCAACACATCTTTGCGTGGCTTGCCTTTATCCCAGATTTTTACCGGCGGAATCCGCAAACACTCTTCGTAGATTTCCTTTGCATTCGGGTTATAGCCGGCGGGCACTGGCCCACCAATGTCCGTCAAATGCCCCTTGCAAACAGTCCAGTATCGGAGCTTGCCGCCATAAAACACAGGCTTATAAAAACAGACATCAATCGCGTGACTGCCGCCATAGGCTGGATCATTATGCAAAATAAGATCGCCTTCGTGAATATCATCGCCAAAGTAGGCAGCAACAACTTTCATCGCGGGGATCAAAGATCCTAAATGGATGGGAATGTCTTGCCCCTGCAAGATCATCTCGGGCTCGCCATTAAAAAGGGCCGTCGAGTAGTCATGCGCCAAATTGAATACACTAGAACGGGCGGTTTTCTCTAAAGACAACGTCATCTCTCTCTGCGTGGTCTCGAGGATACCACGAACAACAGATAGAGTGATCGGATCAACCTTGCTCTTGTTTTTTGCCTTCTTTGCCATAAGAACCTCTTTTTTGAAAAATTGTTACCCGCTACCGCAACGGCTCTTTATCTTTATGTGCTACACTAAAGACGCCCTTATCTTATTGAGCATCTCCCGCCGGTTTTGACGCGCCGCAAGCGCCTCTTCCATATCTACTTTGACGAAACGGGTTTCGGAGTGCGGTTGAAGTTGTCCAATCAAATCCATATCAGCGGAAATCACGGTACCAACCATGAAATACCCACCGCCCGACACTGCATCACGGTGCAGAACAATTGGTTCCGTGCCGCCAGGTATTTGGATTGACCCATAAGGGTAACATCCATCAACAATATTTGACGGATCAGAACCCGCACCGAATGGACGCTTTCGTTCATTGAATTGTATGTGCTGACCACCTTTGAAACGATACCCGATGCGGTCGGCTTCAGGTGCAACCTTCCACATATCAGAAAAAAAGTTAGTTCCTGATTCCTCGGTGTTATGGAAAAGCGACTGACAGAAGCGATAGAAGGCAGCGCCTCACCGCGAAAACCCATGGTTTTAATATCTG